>CAVEOS010000036.1:1611-26339 GCA_963617435.1 Lachnospiraceae bacterium | reverse complement strand
TCTCAGAAAAAACATATTCAGACGTCCTATATCATTGAAACAATCATGTATATTATCTGTTGTTTTTGAAAAATCGATCAAAATATATGACTTATATTCGTTCTGTGCAAAGTGCTCAGCAATTGTTGATTTTCCAACTCGTCTTGCTCCCTCTAACAAAACTGCATATTTTTCTGCATATTTTTCTTTCCATTCCAACAATTTTTTGTACGCTTTTCTTTCAAAATACATCTTCTACCTCCTGAATTTAAGTATGTTATATCACAGAGTATGCTTTTCTTCAATATTATTTATCCTGAATCTGTACGTTTCTTCAAAGTTTTTTCTTGGTATTTTTATCATTTCTTCAAGATTATTTCTTTTCACATCTTTTCCTATCCAGGAAAAATTTGCTATTAAACAAAAATTTCCGGTCTCACACCATTGCATGAAACCGGAAATTATTTTTCCTACAATACGTTCTTTGCTTCTTTCCACTTACCATCTCTGAGCAGCGCATTGATTCTGACTTCCCGCTCAACACGTATACGCTCTGCCTCAAAAATATCACTTTCAAAATATTTTTTATAAATACTCTTGCGATAAGCTCTGCCACTCTGCTCACGAACCGTGCCATTTTCAAGTAATAAAATACGGTCTGCACAGTTTGCAACGGTATAGAAATCATGTGTTACCATGAGTACCGTTCCCTTATACTCTTTGATTGCTTTTTCAAGGGCAATCTGTGCATAGGTATCCAGGTGACTGGACGGCTCATCTAAAAACAAGATTTCTGCATCTGATTCGCACAATGCTCTGAGCTGTTTGATATTTCGCTCGCCACCGGAAAGCTGCTCTGGATCATCGTCGAAAATCTGGGTATAATATCCGATGCGGTCAGCATCTGTGTTCATACTTTCATAAATGTCCTTCAACATGCTGGATTTTCCGGTTCCATTAGCACCGACGATGGCAACTTTTTCTCCTGCCTTAATATCAAAGGAAACATTAGTCAGCAATTCACGGTCAAAAGAAAGGGCATAGTCTTTTACTGCGATTACAACCGGTGCATTTTCAGAATCAAAATCCTCTGAACACTCCACCTCAGGGAATGTAAAATCATATCCATGATTTTCGATAAACGGATTTTTGCACTGTCTTGCCTGCAGTCGCTCCAGATAGGATACACGGGCTTTGAGCTGTCTTCCTTTTGCCGGATTATCAATATAGGTTGCCTCTGCGCGGATCTTTTCAATAAGTTTTTCCTGGACAGCGATCCATTCTGCATCCTTAGTCGCCTGCTCTGCCATCTGGACTTTTGTCTCAAGCATGGCCTGATTGTATTCCGCAAACGTACCCGGGAATTCCTGCAGTTCCATGTTTTCCAGATGCAGAATCTTGTTAAAGCACTGGCTTAAAAGCAGTCGGTTATGGGAAATCGCAATGATGGTCCCCTCATAATTGTTGATCAGCTTGGAAAGACCAATAATATTTTCAAAATCAAGGAATACGTCCGGCTCATCCATGATCAGAAGATGCGGTTTTAAGAGCATACTTTTGATGATAGCCAGAAGCTTAAATTCGCCACCGGAAATCTTTTTTACGGATGTATCTTCCAACGCGGTCATCCCTGCAATCGCAAGTTCTTTTCGGATATTGGAATCATAATTATACGCGTCAATGGCATCCATCTCATCCAGCACTTTCTGATAGCGGCCGTACACTTCGTCCATATCTTCTGCGCTCTCCATCTCCGCACAGATCGCTTCTGATCTCTGCTGAAGTTCGACAAATGGTTTTGCCAGAAAATCAAACGCGGAAATATCCTCTGTCTCATGTTTTACAAACTGCGGAATATAGCCGATTCGCGCTGCTTCGTCTTTTTCAATTTTTCCGTCATACAGGTACTCATCTGTGTTGATGATCATGTCGATCAGCGTACTCTTACCGGTTCCGTTGCTGCCGATAAGCGCCGCGTGATCACCCTCGACGATTTCAAAACAAATCTCGTTATATAAATCCTTCTGTGGAAATCCGAAGGAAACATCTGTAAATTTTATCATTTAATACCTCGTTCTTTTTCTTCACTATTTTTTGCTTATTCTAACAGCATTTCAGTCTAAGGACAATGCTTTTATTATTTGTATCCACCATACTTGAAATCTGACACATACACTTTTACATCCTCTGCACTTCACCCAGGATAGTTTTCCATAAGTTTTGTCACTGTCTCATTTTTTTCGGACCAGACAGCGATCACATCTATGCCTCGTTCTCCCGGAAGCGGAATACATCTTAGCTCTTTGCTTCCCTGTATGATATTTTCAGAAAGGAAACAATATCCTCTGCCAAGCTTTACATAACTGATCTGTGTCCCGATATTTTCTACCACTTCAATGGTTCCCTCATCCAGATGAATGGATTCCATCGTGTCTAACGTATGTTGAAACATTCCCGGACTCTGACTCTTTTTCACCAAAATACAAGTCTCATCCCTGAAATCTTCCCAGAACGGATTCTCTTTCTGACCAACCTGCATTTTTTCTGAATAGATCAGAGCACCTTTTCTCCATGCGATTTTCTTTTTTAAGAATCCCGGTCTGTCCTGCCAGGACGGAGCCAGTGTCAGCCACAGATCAATTTTTCCTTTTTCAAGATACTCATGGCCTTCCAGAAAATTGCATTTGTGAATCACAAGTTTCTGCCCGGAAGCAGCTTCTTTCAGATATTCATAAACAGATGGTAGAAAATCCTCTGCGTACGCACCGTCAAAACACCCAATATTTAATAATGGCTTCTGCGCACGTCCCGCAAGCACCGCATTTTTCTTGGCATTTTCCAGTTCTTTTAAAATATTCTGCAGATCCTTCTGAAACTGCACGCCAGCCTGTGTCAGTGCCACACCTCTCGCCTGGCGTTCAAACAGCGGCAGGCCAATTTCCTGTTCCAGCAAAGTGATCTGTTTACTCAGGGCAGGCTGTGAAATATAGAGTGATTTTGCAGCCGCAGTGATATTTCCATACTCTGCCACACTCAAAAAATACGTAATCTGTTCCAGCCTCATAACTATTTCCACCCCCTAAAATACCGTTCCCAATATGTTCAGTTTACACTGTTTTCCCTTCAGACGCAACAATCCCGGGGAAATTAAATCCCCGGGATCGTGTGTATTTATCCTAAGATACCTGTAACGTTCTCTTTATTCGATTAGTATGCATTCTTGTAAGTTCTGTAGGAGAACAGTGCATCCGGACTACCTAAATTCATCTGGTTTCTGACAGGTGTCAGCTCAAAGGAAATAGTTCCTGCTGCAAGGTTGTAATCTGTAAATACTGGGCGGCATCCCTGTTTCATTGCGATAGACGGATAGTTTGCATCACTGATTGTTAAATTTTCTGCCGGAACAACAGCTGGAATATTATCGATGACACCATGTAATCCCCATCCGATTGTTACAGATGTATCACTGTCATACTGTACACTTCCGCAATGGCTGGCTATATGATATTTACCATTTTTGTCTGTCAGATCTGTACCATTAATTGCATTGTAAACTTTTGCTGTTCCTTTTGCTTCATTGATACTTACTTCAAATGTACGTGTTTTTGTTGGTGCTGCTCCCGGATAAGTCGGAGAAGTCAGGAACGGTCCGATACCTGTCTGGTTATCAAACACACTGATCTGCACATTTCCGCTGATCATACCGTTTGCATCTTTATTTGTGTAACGTGCAAAATGCTGTCCAAATGTCAGAGCCTGGAACTCAACACCATTGTCATCTTTACGTGTGGTTGTGTAGCCTTCATATCCTTTCAGAGTAGAAGCTTTACCACCAAGGATCCAGTCAATTGCGCCTGTATCAAAATCGAACTGGTAAACCGCGCTCTGATCACGCATGGAAACAAGGATCTTGTCTGTATTTCCGCTTGCATCTAATGTGTAGTCCACGCTGTTTACATGAACGTAATCTTTTACGCCTGCTGCAAAGTTATTTGCAACCTGAGTCTGTCCTGCAGTGGTTGGAACTCCATCCAGTGTGCTTTCACTGTAGTTGATAGACTCTACTGCGGAATCATATAATAACGGATAATCACCAGTGTTGATCTCTTTGATTACTTTTCCGTCTTTTACTTCCTGGATGATACCAACCCATACATAAGCAGTATTTCCGCCATCAAGACCTTTTACTGTCTCCGGAAGGTTGTCTGCCAGCACCGGTGTGTAGCTGAGGTTGATGTAGTGATCTTCGCCAAGTACTACAAACTCATGCTGATCCAGGTAACCCTGGCCATGATAATGTTTTTCATCACTGTTTGCCTCTAATGTAGCCTGATCGATATCCACATAATTATCATCCATTACGAGGTAATATCCGCTTGAGAAACCACCCATTGCATTTCTGTATGTCGGCTCAAGTTCAATAAATGCTGTGTAGTAACGGCTTCCGTCGATTGCATCCTGAGCAGCAAAGTTTTCAGCCATATTCTCAGCTGTATTTCCACGACTGTCTACAGTTACCTCTTCCTGCGGAATGTAACGATAGTATACTAATTCTCCGTCTGTATTTACACGAAGGAAGAAGTGATCCAACGCAAACGTATATACACCTGCATCAGAAGCTTTCACACCGGTTCCTGTAATATCCATTCCCGGAAGCATTTCATTTACAGTATGTACACGGTATTCTTTACCATCTGTCATGGTTACTGTAATGATTTCATCTGCTGGGTTATCCGCATCAATAACAGCCGGTGTAAAGGATACGTTTCCGTCAACGACTGCAATATCACTTGCTTCATTGCTGCTTACTGCAGATGCTACTTTATTGTCACCAGTTGCTGTCAGATTGATCTTATCTCCAGACACTAACGCATTCAGGTAATAATCACCTTCTGATTTTTTAGATGCTGTCAGCACAACGCCGGAAGCACCATGCTCATCAGATGCTGCGATATCAATTTTTGCAGCTTCCGGTACCACCGGATAGTTATTCATCTGAGCTGCGATCTGCTCTGAATAATCAAAATACTGTGCGGTATTCTGTTTTGCGTTCAGGTAATCAATATCAGCTACCTGGTCTGTGTTTACTTTACTGTTTTCTACCACATAACCTTTGCCTTCTGCATCCATATAAGCACCGTTATAGTTAAAGGTTACATTACCGTTTTCGATGAGCCACTCACCATTTTTGTTATCAGCCAGTCCATTGTAAGTAAAGTCAACTTTTCCGTCTTCCAGATACCACCAACCGTATTCATTGTTTGTTACGCCTGCGTAATCGAAGTTAACTTTTCCGTTCTCGATTCTCCACCAGCCGTTCTGGTTATTTTTGATACCGGTATAACCGAAATCAACTTTTCCGTTTTTCACGTACCACCAGCCGTTTTCGTTATTTGTTACACCTGTGTAGCCAAAATCAACTTTTCCATTGACGATCTTCCACCAGCCATTCTGGTTATTTTTAATGCTGTTGCAGCCAAAGTCAACTTTTCCGTTTTTTACATACCACCAGCCGTTTTCATTGTTTGTTACGCCTGTGTAATTGAAGTTAACTTTTCCGTTCTCGATTCTCCACCAGCCGTTCTGATTGTTTGCAATTCCTGTGTAAGAAAAATCGATCTTACCGTCTTTTACATACCACCAGCCCTGCTGATTGTTTACAACATTTGTACCATTTGTGACACGTTTTCCGTTTTCATAGTAGTACCAGTTACCGTTGGACGCTTTTTTCAGTCCCGTATACCCCGCTGCCTGAGCTGTTGTTGTCAGTGCAGATGGTGCTGCCACACCTGTAAAAGTGAGACAAGCCGCTACTGCAATCAGTGCAGCCAATACCTTTTTTCTTCTCATAGAAAAAATCCTCCTTCTTCATTGCCGAACCCCTATGTATGTCCGATAGATTCATTATACGTTGTTCACACTTTCTTCACAAATACAGAAAAGCTATCTATCCATAACCTGCAGTTATGGATAAACAGCCTTTCCTTCTATCGTATCAAATCACTTTTTCTTTGTTTCTTAACCCCAGACTTCTTCTGCGATTTCTTTTACCAGTTTCAGTTTTGCCCACTGCTCTTCTTCCGTCAGTTTATTACCGATCTCGCAGGAAGCAAATCCACACTGCGGGCTTAAATACAGTCTCTCCAGCGGAATATATTTTGCAGCCTCATGGATCCGGTCAATGACTTCTTCCTTGCACTCCAGCTTCGGAGATTTTGTTGTAACCAGTCCGAGCACGACTTTTTTCACACCGGATACTTTTGCTAACGGTGCAAATCCGCCGGAACGCTCATCGTCAAACTCCAGATAATATGCATTTGCATTTTCCTCACCAAACAGGATTTCTGCCACCGAATCATAGGCTCCGCTGCTTGCATAGGTGGAATGGAAATTACCACGGCATACGTGAGTGTTGATCACCAGATCTTTCGGTGCGTTTGTAATGACACGGTTATTGATGTCTTTGTACACTTTCTGGATTTCTTTTAAACCTTCCTGTGTTGTCTCGTACATGAAATGGCCATTTTTGTCTGCAAACATACCCCAGGTACAGTCATCCAGCTGCACATTGCGGCAGCCTGCTGCGTAGAGATCATCGATCACTTTGCCATAACCTGCGACGATATCATTTACCAGTTCCTCATCGGAGTCATAATATTTCTCTGTCTCCTCACGGTTGAATGGCATCGTAAACTGTGCTAAAAACTGTGCCGGAGACGGAATGGTCTGTTTTGCAATTGTCTGCTCATCCTCAAACTGTTTTACAAAACGGAAATGATCTACAAATGGGTGCTCACTGGATAAACCAACTTTTCCGGTGAGGTAAGTATCGTCGATCATCGCCGGCTCTCCGTGGAAGGGCAGACCGGTTTTGGTCGGTACATGTCCGATTCCGTCAAATCCCCACATGAAATCCAGATGCCAGGTCGCGCGGCGGAACTCTCCGTCTGTGATCACATGATAACCAAGCTCTTTGATCTTTCCGATCAGTTCTGTGATGGCCTCATCTTCTACTACTTTCAACTCTGCATACGGGATGTTTCCTTCGTCAAACTGTCTTCTGGCCTGTTTTAATTTTTCCGGACGCAGGAAACTTCCCACGTAATCATATCGAAACGGTGTCTGTAAATTGCTCATCGTTATTTCCTCCAAACTTATCATTTTTATTTTCGTTGCACTTGATGGTCTTTATTATAAGTTCGGACATTGGTTTTGTATAATACATGAATATGCAGGTTCGTCATAGTTTTAAGCTATAGCAAATATTTTTGTAATGCAGTCAGATACGTCTCTCCCAGTCTGCTGCGCATTCCTCTTCGATGTGTCAGGTAACCGATCTGCATCTCACTTTCATCCTGAAGAGGAACCGCAATAATATCTTCTCCATTCAGATCTTGATCGATCACACCACTGCAGACGGTATATCCATTCAGTCCGATCAGAAGGTTAAAAAGCGTTGCCCGGTCACGGACACGAATGTTTTTCTTACGTTCCGTCGTTGAAAAGATTTCTTCCGAAAAATAAAAGGAATTATGTTCCCCCTGCTCAAAAGAAAGATACGGATACGCTTCCAGTTCTTCATTTGTAATCATCGTATGATCCGCCAGCGGATGTCTCCTGCTGATAAACACATGCGGTCTTGCAGTAAACAGCGGATGAAATTCCAGATCATTGGTTTTCATCAGTTTGCGGAGTACTTTTTCATTAAATTCATTCAAAAACAGAATGCCGATCTCGCTTTTCATCTTTGCCACATCTTCAATGATCTCGTAAGTCTGCGTTTCACGTAAACTGAAATCATATTCTTCCTGACCGTATTGCTGGATCAGATCTACAAATGCATTGACCGCAAAGGAATAGTGCTGCGTTGATACACAAAACTGTTTTTTTCCGCCGCTTCCGTTTTTGTACTTGTCTTCCAGAATCGCCGCCTGCTCCAGCACCTGTCTGGCATAGCCAAGAAAATCTTCTCCTTCCGGCGAAATATCAATGCCCTTATTGGTTCTATGAAAAATTTCTACGTTCATCTCTTTTTCCAGATCATGGATGGCATTGGTCAGGCTGGGCTGTGAAATATAAAGTTTTTTCGCGGCTTCCGTGATCGTTCCGGTCTCCGCCACGGTGATCACATATTTTAACTGTTGCAGTGTCATAATTTATCTTCCTCTATGCTCATCTTTTGAAACCGTCTGGCTACTTATTGCTTTACACAATTAAAAAAAACAAGAACTTACTTAATTTGATTAAATTGTTCCTCATAGCTTACCGCATCTTCATACTGATTTGACTGCAGTATGATTTTAACCGTATGGTATACACAGCGTTTCAGTTCCCGGATATCAAGGCTTCCATCCTCTAACGCCTGACGGATGCTTACATGATCCCGCATATCACCCGGCATAACCATATCGTTTCCAGCTTTCATACAGCCTGCTGCCGTACACTCACCGGCAGTAGAATCTGTGGTCGTGGTCCAGTCTGTCATAATGGCACCTTCAAATCCCCACTCATCCCGGGCCGCTTTTGTACAGATATCGTAATTGTTTGCCGCATGTACACCGTTGATCAGATTGTAAGATGTCATCATTGCCATCGGCTGTGCATTGCGGATCGCAATCTCAAATCCTTTCAGGTAAATCTCACGCAGGGTTCTCTCTGACAAAATAGAATCGGAACCCATACGGTTGTCTTCCTGATTGTTGCAGGCATAATGTTTGATCGTTGTGCCGCAGCCCGGTACTGACTGTACGCCAAGTGTCATAGCAGAAGCCATCATACCTGCCAGTAACGGATCTTCGGAATAATATTCAAAGTTTCTGCCACACAATGGATTTCGATGCAGACTCATGCCCGGTGCAAGCCACAAAGTTACCTCAAATTCATTCATTTCTCCTGCGATCATATGACCAAGTTTTTTCATCAGATCCAGATTCCAGCTCTGCGCCAGTAAAGTTCCAACCGGAATGGCCGTACAATACTGATGATATACCGTTCCCGTCGGCTCCTTCGTCTCTGCAAAATAGCCGTTTTCAAAACCATCCAGGAAATCTCCGCCATCAATACTTCCATCTTCCCGCACCTGATACTCACTGCGCAGACGCAGGCCCGCCGGTCCGTCAGCAAGTACGATACTTGCAACGTTATAAGGATCTTTTTCCGCTGCGTTAACAGTTTCTGCCGCTGCACCCGGAACGGTCTGTCCTGCGGAGCCAAGGGCACTTGCCCCCTGATCCTTTGCCGGATCTCCGGTTGCTAAGGCAATCAGTTCGTCTGTGGTCAGCTGATCCACGATCTCACCTGCTCTGCCCGGATAATGATCCTGTAATTCCTGATATATAACGTTTGCTGTCGGCAGATTTTCCGCCCAAATCCGGAAATACGGCAATTGCTCCTCGTTCTCTTCCTGTATCCAGGCATTCTGTTTTGCTTCCAGTTTCTCCTTATCCGGCTGCAATTCCTCCAGTTTTTCTTTTAACGGACAAATGTGTTCACACTGTACCAGTACTTTATCCTCATTCAACCGGAATCTGCCGCACAGAACCGCTTCGGATAAAGAATTTCCAATCCAGATACCATACATACCTTCCTCCAGTATCCATGCTGCCTGTTCTTCTGAATAGGAGACAAGGCCATAGATATCTGTATTCAATTCAAGTGACTGTGTCTCGCCCGGTGCCAGAAGTTTTGTTTTTTCAAAAGCGGTCAGACGACGAAATTCTTTTGGCAGTTTTCCCTGTGGGCAGGAAACATAAACCTGCACAACCTCTTTTCCGGAATATGCTACACCAATGTTTGTCACATCCACAGAGACCGAAAATGATGTTCTTCCCTGTGCTGATACTTTTTTCGAAATGCCTGTTACTTTTATATCAAAATCTGTGTAAGACAATCCATAGCCAAAGCTGTAACGCACCGGAACGTCAAAGGTATCAAAATACCGGTATCCGACATAAATGCCTTCTTTGTATTCTTCCCGGTAAACATCGCCGCTCTTGTGGCTGAAATATGCCGCATTCGGATAATCCATATAGTCCAATGCCCATGTATCCGTCATTTTTCCGGAAGGAGTCACTTTGCCGGAGATCACATCTGCCAGTGCATTGCCGCCCTCCTGTCCAGCCTGCACGAACTGCAAAATTGCTGTAATGTTGGAAAATTCGTCGGTAAAAGCAAGGTCGATCAGTCCACCGGTATTTACTACCAGAATGACTTTTTCATAGGCTTCGCATAACGCCGCGATCTGTGCCCGCTCTTCTTCTGTAATATAGTAATCCCCCGGCTCATCCCTGCGGTCTGCATTTTCTCCCGCGATCCGGGCCAGTACATAAATGCCAACCTCTGCACCATCTGCTTTTGCCTCGGTCTCATCAATTGCAGCTCCTGCCGGCATAGAAAACGGAGTAGTGGAATAGGCTTCAAAAAAGTTTCCATTGCATTCTTCCTTCAGTTTCCGGAAAATTTCTGCTTTCCAGCTCTCCCGCGCCTGAATATAACAACTGTCGTATCCATCCAGCCACGCTCCACTCGTGATCTCGAATCCTGCATTTTTCAGTCCGTCATAAATATTAACATTATAACGGTTATTGACATCTCCAGAACCGGTTCCACCTTTGATGGTGCGTACCGCTCCCGCACCATACAGACCGATTTTTGTTCCCGGTTCCAAAGGCAGCGTCTGTGCTTCATTTTTTAATAACACAAAACCTTCCGCTGCCGCTTCCCTTGCAAGAATGGCATTGTCTTTTTCACGCTGTGACATTTCTGTGGATGTCGTTCCCACATACCCTCTTTTTCGCAGTTTCATGATAATCCTCCTCCTCAAAAAAAAGACGCAACTATGCAGAAGCATACTTACGCCTTTTTTCTGTATGCTGTTCACATACCATTTTTCGCTTTTTTATTTTGTACCGAAAATACGATCTCCGGCATCGCCAAGTCCCGGGCAGATATAAGCATGATCATTTAATTCACGGTCAAGCTGTCCGATGTAAATCTGAACATCCGGATGTGCCTCATGCAGTCTCTTAACACCTTCCGGTGCAGCGATAACAAACATGCATTTGATATTTTTTCCACCATGTTTTTTGATATAATCTACCGCTGCCACAGCAGAACCACCGGTTGCAAGCATCGGGTCTACCACTACGATGAGACGCTGGTCGATCGGATCCGGCAGTTTGCAGTAGTACTCATGCGGCTCATGTGTCTCAGGATCACGGTACAGACCGATATGGCCGATCTTTGCGGACGGAACCAGAGTCGTTACACCGTTTACCATACCAAGACCTGCACGAAGAACCGGTACGATGGCCAGTTTTTTTCCGGAGATCATCGGACTTTTGCATTTCTCGATCGGAGTCTCGATCTCCACATCTTCGGTCGGCAGATCGCGAAGTGCCTCATATCCCATCAGTACGGCGATCTCCTCAATCAGTTTACGGAACTCATTTGTTCCTGTATTTTTGTTACGGATCATAGATATTTTGTGCTTGATCAGCGGGTGATCCATGATAAATACGTTTTCCATTTTTTCCATTAAAAAACCTCCTAATCAGACTTCTCATTTCTTCAAGGATAACGGATTACTGATGATAAGTCAACCGGAACAAATCACCAGAAACGAATTTTTTCCTTGCTCTCTCCTGAGATTTCCGTTATACTATTTCGTTAGAGTCTGATATGTGAACGCTTTCTATATTGTCAGATCCGTAACCATAAAATCATCATAAAAATAGTAGGAGAATGAATTTATGAAAACAAACGAAAATGGCATCTATGATGCCAGAACGCTTGGGCTTCCGAAAATGCTGATCCTCGGTCTTCAGCATATGTTTGCCATGTTCGGCGCAACGATCCTTGTTCCGGTTCTGGTAAACACCTATTTCCACGGCGAAGGCTTATCCATTCAGGTAACACTGTTCTGCGCCGGAATCGGAACTCTGCTGTTCCACTTAATGACACGTTTTAAAGTGCCTGCATTTCTCGGTTCTTCCTTTGCATTTCTGGGTGGTTTTCAGACTGTTGCAAATCTGGATACCGGAATTTTTGCAAACATGAGCTACGGTGAAAAACTTCCATACGCATGTGGTGGTGTCCTGATTGCCGGTCTGCTCTACCTCGTTTTATCCCTGATCATCAAGGTCATCGGTGTACGCCGCGTGATGCGTTTCCTTCCGCCGGTTGTAACCGGACCGATTATTATCTGTATCGGACTGAGCCTTGCACCTTCCGCGATCTCCAATGCCTCCACCAACTGGCCACTGGCACTGATCGCCCTCGCTACCGTTATTATCTTTAATATCTGGGGCAAAGGAATGTTCAAGATCATCCCGATCCTGATGGGTATCGTCGTATCCTATGTGGCTGCCCTGATCATGAACGCTGCAGGAATGACCTGTGCAGACGGAAGTGCCATCTTAAACTTCAGCGGTGTTACTGACGCAGCTATCGTGGGAGTACCGCAGTTTTTCCTCTGCAAATTCAACATCACAGCCATCCTTGCAATGGCTCCGATCGCCATCGCATCCATGATGGAGCATGTCGGTGATATTTCCGCCATCTCCGCAACCGTTGGTGAAAACTTTATCGAAGATCCGGGACTTCACCGCACACTGCTCGGTGATGGTCTTGCAACTGCCCTCTCCGCTCTGATCGGTGGACCGGCAAACACAACTTACGGTGAAAACACAAGTGTACTGGCTCTGAGCCGTGTATATGATCCGAAGGTTATCCGTCTGGCAGCTTTTTATGCGATCATCTTAAGTTTCATCCCGAAAATGGCAGAAATCATCAGTTCTCTTCCGGCTGCGATCATTGGTGGTATCAGCTTCATCCTTTACGGAATGATCTCCGCTGTCGGTATCCGCAACGTTGTTGAAAATAAAGTAGACCTGACAAAATCCCGTAACCTTGTTATCGCAGCCTGCATCCTTGTCTGCGGTCTTGGCTTTTCAGACGGTCTGACTTTCCATGTAGGAGGTACAGCACTTACACTGACCAGCCTTGCTCTGGCAGCAATCGTTGGTATCGTATTAAATGCGATCCTTCCAGGAAATGAGTACACCTTCGAAAGCAGTACAAAAGAAAACTAAACAAGAAAGTCGCTGACATTCTTTTTAAGAGTGCCAACGACTTTTTCTTTTTCTATATGTTTTTCCTGTTTTCTATCCTTATTGCTTTTTTCATACGAGCATTTATTTTCCAGAAAAATATTCTTACCACACTCCGATAGAAATGAAAGACTTAAATCGAAGTAATCTTTCCTGTTTCTTTTGCATACTCCAACAATTCCCGATTCGCTTCATTTAAAGGTCCGAATGCCTCCATCGGTAATGTACAAATACACGATTCACACTGATCAATCCATTTTTTTGCTTCCTCAATCTGTGCTTCTTCCATCGGATAAAACGCCTTCTGTGAAACAACCTCTGTGGCCAGTGCTCTGGCTGTCTGATATTCCATATCATTTTCCTGCAAAATACCTGCTGCAAAAGGAATGCTCTGACGCTGCAGCCGGTTATATACCGCAATGCCGCTTCCACCGCCACCAATGACAAACACTCTTGGTGTCCCTTTCGAAGGATTCAGAAATACCTGCCCGGTAACCGGATCAAAGCTGGTCTCCGATACTTCGTACAATTCCTGTACATAAGTCCCGGTAAAAATCTCTTCCGGTGTTCCAACACGGTCGATATGATCTCCCTTTACACAGGCAATGGTATCCGACACCTTCTGTGCCAGATCCAGCTCATGCAGCGACATAATGATGGCCAGATTCCGGTCTCTGGCCAGCATACGGATATTGGCGAGAATATCCAGTTTAAATCCCATATCCAGATAAGACGTCGGCTCATCCAGCAATAAAATGTCCGTATCCTGACAAATAGCTCTCGCAAGCATCAGACGCTGTCGCTGACCGTCACTCATTTTCCGAAAATCCTGCTCCTGTACATCCAGCGCATGCACCAGTGCAATGGCCTCATCTACTTTTTTCCAGTCCTCATCTGATAATATACCAAATTTTCCGGTATACGGGTAACGTCCCGATGCCACCACATCCCTGCCGCTGAGCAGCTCTGTCTGCAGCCGCTCCGTCATTACCATGGACAGACTTTTTGAAATCTCGCTGTCCCGCATACTGCTCATGGATTCTTTTCCTATGTATACCGCCCCACCAAGAATTTTCAACTGCTTCGTTATCGTTTTTAAAATGGTGGACTTTCCGGCTCCGTTCGGACCGATCAGCGTCAATACTTCCCCGGATTTCACACACAGATTTACATTTTTGATCAACGGATTTTTGTCATATCCGACTACTAAATTTTCTGTTCTCAGTTCCATCATCTGTTCCCCTGTTTTCTCAGCATTGCCGCAATGACTACCGGTACCAGGAATACCGCCGTCACAGAGCTGATGCTGATCTCCGTCGGTGCAAATATTGTTCTCGCTATTCCATCACAAAACAGCGTGATCACAGCTCCACACAAAAAACATCCCGGGATCAGAATGATCGGTTTCGCTGTTTTTGTGATCAGTTTTACCAGATGCGGTACCGCGATACCGACGAAAGAAATCGGACCTGCAAAAGCTGTGACACAGGCAGAAAGCATACTCGACAGCAGAATAAGTCCGATTCGCAGTGCTTTCACATTAACTCCCATGTTTCGGGCATAGGTTTCACCCAGCTGATAAGCTCCGATCGGTTTTGCCAGTATAAATGTAATAACCACGGCTGCTGCCACGATGACCACTATCATCCGCACATTTTCCCAGGTCATTCCAGAAAAACTTCCCAGGGACCAGTTATGCAGATTGACAATGTTTGAATCATCCGCAAAGGTCACGCAAAAATCGGTAATGGCCGAACAGATATAACCGATCATTATACCACAGACTACCAGCAGCGACATTTTCGACACTCGAAAAGAAATCAGCAGGACAAATCCCATAGCGATCAAGGAACCCACAAATGCGGCGATCACCATTCCCGCTGAATTCAGTGTCATTCCCCGCTGTAAAAATATGATCATAGTCAGGGCAACCACTAACTTTGCACCGGATGAGATTCCCAGTACATACGGTCCGGCGATTGGATTCTGGAAAAAGCTCTGAAGTAGGAAACCGGATACGGATAACGCTCCTCCAAGCAAAATAGCCGCTGCAATACGCGGCAGTCTGATTTTCCAGACAATCTGATACAGCGTGGAATCACTGCCGTCTTTGCCAAACAACGAGAAAAAATCCCCCAGAGACATATTGACACTGCCAACACCCACGTTCCACAGAAAGAGTGCGATCAGTGCACAGATAAATATTGTAAATGCTATCGTATACCTTTTTTTCACTTCCCTAACTTCCTTTACCTTCTCTATTTTAACATAGTCCCGAACTTACTACGACCCACGATCCAGAAATACGCTATGTTCATTTAAAATAAATCTTTATTACTGCAGTTTTCGGATAAACCGATAATCCGTGTTGCTGCTGTTTGTCAGAATCTTGTTCAGATCCTCGATGAAATCACAGGTCGCACTTGTTTCCTGATAAAAATTACTTCCGGTTGTATAGACATCCCCGGACTGCACTGCCTTGAAATCAGCAAACAGGCTGTTTTTTGCAATCAGTTCATCAATGGAATTTAACTCACCCTCAATCGTACCGTTATAGATTAGAATATCTGCATCCTTCTCTGCCACATAAAAATCTTCCATCTGCATTTTCAGCGTAGACAGCGCATTTTCCTCTTCCTCAATATAGCCGTTCAGGGAATACACACCGCCGGCCAGATCGATCATAGATGACACATAATCGTTCGGTTTTCGCACGGTGATCGTTCCATCCGAAGACACTGCAAAAAAGGCCACGGTACGTCCGGTATTTTCTTTTTCCAAAATTGGCTGTACCCGTTCCACCTGTTCACGGAAAAATTCAGTTCCTGCCTGTTCCTGATTGAACAGCACTCCAAATAAGCGGATCCATTCCAGACGTCCCAGTGGATGTTTTTCATAACTGGAGCGCTCGATCAGAACCGGAATTCCAAGTTCTTCCAGTTTTTCTTTCACTTCCGGATTGTGAAGAATCATGCTGTTTTCAATGGCAAATTTACACCCCTGTCCAAGCAGGAGTTCATAATCCGGCGCACTGTATTTTCCTGCATATACCAGATCACCTGCCTTCATGGCATCTGCTGCATCCTGTACATACCAGTCTTTTTCCTTCAAACCGGTAAACTTAATATTGGAAAGTGCTCCTGTTTTACATACCAGATCCATGACCGCACTGGAAACCAGGTAGCCGTCTGTCAACGGTTGCTGCAATACCACAACATCAGCTGGTACATCCGCCGGCACTGACACCCCTTCCGGGACAAGCAAATAACGACCGCTGTCAACGATCGTTATCAGTTTATATGCTCCATATTGTTCTACACTGAACTGATCGGCATATGCAAGATTCATACGCCCCTCACAGTTCAGATCATTGAAACTTACATTTTCCGGGAAAGAAAATACAAGTGTGTATTCAATCTCATGTGGAGTGCTCATTGCTGTGGTATCTCCGATCACATCCATCTCACATGGGACACCATCAATTGGAAATGTAAAGGTTGAATTTCCACCTTCATTTTCATTCAGATATTTTTCTCCGTCCACAAGCATATAATCATAATGTGTACTGCTCCATACGATGGTGGCCATTGCCTGACCATCCGTCACTGTCACAGTTGCCACAGAATCTACGGTAGCACGGCCGCTTCCGCCCTGCAGTTCCACATTGACAGAATAGGTTCCGTCTTCCAAGATTGCTGTTCCTGTGTCTGCATTCTTATCTGTGTTCTCCTGTGCATCCACACTGGCTTCTGTACTGGAAGAATCTGCCGGCGTCTTATTTTCCTTTGTTCCGCATCCGGCAAATGCAGTAACACCTACCATGACAGCTAAAATAACTGCCGCTATTCTTCTCTTTTTCATTTGTCGCACAATCCCCTGCTTACTCTACTTTCTGCGGATCTGATACGCTGACCTTATGATCATACCAGGTTCCTTTTGTTCCTATCAGCGCCAGATCAAATTCCTGATCCAGTGCTTCTACCGGTACATCAAATCCATATACTTCCTCGCTGTCTCCGGTACTGTATGTAACGGTATCTGTGGTCGGCTGTAAAAGTTCTGCACCGTCTTTCTGTGCATCCTCAGCTGTTCCTACAAACAGATTCACGATATGTTTTGATTGCAAGCTGATGTGGATCGTCATCTTTCCATTTTCTACCGTTAAAGTACCGCGTCCGTCATTTGCCTCATTGACATGGAACATACTGCTGTCTGTGTCAAATTCCGCATCGTAAATACCATCTTCCAAAGCCGGTGTCTGTACATCGGTGGAATCCTTCTGTGCGTCATCCGCCTCATTGTTTGTTGTCTCATCCTGCGCGCTTGTATCCGTATTGTCAACAGCCTCTTTTGCACTGTCTGCTGCCGGCTGTGCGCTGTTTCCGCATCCGCCAAGCATGCCAAACGCCAGTGCAAATACCGCTGCAAGCACTGTAATTCTCTTTTTCATATATTCTTCCTCCTGTTTACCGGTTTTTCTGCAAACATTCCTATCTGTATCTGAACATATCAGCACATATTTCTTCCATATGCAACTCACAGCAGGAACGAGCGATCATTCCTGCTGTGAGATTAGTAATCATTTTTTAATTTCTACTGCATTATGTATCTTATTTGCCCAAAGAATCAATAGCAGCTTTTGTATGATCCACATAAATCTGCTGAATAGCTTCAATCTCACCTAAACCAGCAATCTGTGTATCAATTTTATCAAAGTTTCCGCTTGCTGTAAACATGCTCTTCCAGGAATCGTCATCATCGCCTGCCATATCGTTGTTTGCATGATCTCCTGCAACAACCATTAATGGTCTTAATACTACATTTTTGTATCCGGCTTCTTTTACAGCTTCGATCACGTTCTCGCAAGCTGTCTCTTCCGGCTCGCCCTCTACCGTTCCGATGAATACATTCTCATATCCGAGATCTTTCATCTGGGAAGCCATCTGGCTGTAGCTTACTTTTGCTGTATGAGAAGTACCATGTCCCATAAATACGAAAGCTGTGCTGTCTGCTTTTGCAGCATCCAGAGAATCATAACCAGCTGTCTTTACAGCTTCTGCTGTGATATCCTCAGCTACTTTTGCTTTATCTTCATTTACAACAGTTGCATCAGTTCCTACTTCACCAAGTAACGGCTCAGCAACAGTTACAGACTCAAATTTGTCTTTGTAGTTATCCAGTGCCTCAACCAATTCATCATACTCTGCACCATGCATCAAGTGTGTTGGCTGTACAACCAGATTTTTTACACCGTTATCAACAGCTCTCTGTAAAGCCTGATCTACGTTGTCGATCTTCTCGCCATCTCTTGCCTGTACATGGTTGATGATGATCTGTGCTGTAAATGCACGTCTTACAGACCAGTCCGGATTAGCTTCCTGGATTGCTTTCTCAACGCCGCCGATATCTGCTACACGGCTGTCGTTGAAAGATGTACCAAAGCTTACTACAAGAATCTCATTTTCGCCAATCTCATCCTGATTTAACGGATCATCTTTGGACGCATCACCTGTATCTCTGCCGAAATAATCCGGATCAGCGTTCTCGCCCTCTACTAATTCTTTCTGCGCATCTGTCAATTTATCCCATGCAGCTTTTGCAGCTTCACACTGCGCATCTGTCTCATCAGTTCTCTCCTGAACGTAAATCGCGTCAATGAGAGCAGCTACTTCATCAGCTTTTGCCTGATCGTCACTTTTCTCAGCCACTGCACTTCCATCATCTGCAGCACTCACGGTATTATCCTTTCCAGCATCTGCATTGCTGCTTCCACATCCTGCAACCAGGCCAACTGCCATAGTAAATACTGCCATCAAGGCAACCATTCTCTTTTTCATGTGTCCTTCTCCTTTTAATTATTTATAATAGTTTACTTCACAGGGCACGGCTTTTCCGAGATAACAATATGATTGCAGCTGACACATGTACGCGTATAAATAATACAAAAGAGCGTGTATCACTTATACAAATAAAAAAATGCTCCGCTCGGATGGTCCAAACGAAGCATTTATATCTTCAATATGATCAATCATCTTGATCAAAAACAGCACAATCAATAACTCGTGATCTTGGAATATATCCGGTACCAGACAACTGGCAGGTTTCCTGGCTGAAAGATCAACATACAGATTCGGCCTTCCCAATGCATGTGCATCAGTGACCAATATTCGAATCCATACTCCCTTATCACAGTGACGAGCTCGTACAGGATTTACACCTGTTTCCCTTTTAACCATACCTTTGCCGTCTGCAGACACAAACGCATCAACCACATTTCCCCGATCGTTTGGAGCTGTAACTGACTGTCTTTTCTGCGCACGCACAAGTGCATGGCACCAACTATCTCTCTATGAACTTAAGGCTATCATACCATACCGCATCGTACAATTCAACCCCCGCAGGCATACTTATTTCCTGCCCGGCCATACCTCTTTTGCATCGCAGTATTACCAGATTGTCAGCATGCTTCAATCATTCCTTTATCTCCGACTGCACAGAATTTTCCTTCTTTTACATAGTTTTCCATAACCAGAAGTAATGCTTTCAGATCCTGATCTGTCGTATTTAATATCTCTCTGCGAAAACGTGCCACATCTTCTTCTGTGATATCTTTCAGATATCTCACGCACTCCACATCACAGATGCCGGACGGTGCCAGAAGCGGATCTACCATGCCGATAGTACCGATAATGATATCGTCAAACGGCATACCCTGTGCCAGGAACTACCATCAGTGCCACCATGGTAAGTAATTTTTTCATGGTCATTCTTATGTTTGCTTTTCTTATTGTAACATTTTCAATTTGATACCTTATTTTTCTTTGTAATAAAGCATGCAGTGGCAATAGCCCTCAAAGTTCGGATCCTGGATCTGTGCCTTAAACTCCTCACAGACACATTTGTACTCCGGCTTGCGCTCTAAGCGGCACGGACAATAACCTCCGGTACGTTTCAGTCCTTCTTTTACTCTTGCCACGATTGCCTGATCTTCATTGAGACGAACTTTTCCCATATCGTTCTCACCTCTTATTCATATAACATTTTCGAAATATTTGCCAGAACTTCCTCACGGTCAATACTACCGATGGACTGATTTACCAGCACACCATTTCTGAAATAAAGCAATGTCGGCATTGCATTTACACCATAGGTATCTGCAATTTCCGGATGAAATGTAATGTTGATTCTGCCAAAGGCAATCTCACTCATCTCATCTGCAACCGCGTCATAGTTCGGCTCTAAAATGACGCAGGCTGTACAATTTTCACCATAACAGTCAATGATGCTATATTCTGCTTTCTTAAACTCTTTCCACTCATCATTTTTTAATTCAACTGTTGCCATTAGAACCTCCTAGCAGGATTGTTCTTCCATCCGGATAACTTTCCTTGTCTGCTTTCGCCCTTGTCGGCTCCACATACAGATAATGCATTGGTTTTACCGTGGTCAGATACTGCTCAATGATACTGTCCAGATCTCTGCCACGCTCTTTTACATCTCTGGAGATACGGCGTAAAATCCGCTCATCCGCATCCGCTTCCACTGCATCTTTACTGTTACTTTGTAATTCCAAACTCTTCCGGCATAAAACGCGGGCAGATATTCTCGGAAGTACAGATAACAGTGGATGCCAGTCTTGTTCCAATACCACATGCCTCACGCAATGTTTTTCCATAAGTCAGGCCGATGCAGACACCTGAGAAAAAGGCATCTCCTGCTCCGGTAGTATCTACCACATCCACTTTCAGTGCCGGGTAAACACCTGCGTCACCTTCCAGTGTTGCATAAACAGCTCCGGCTCCACCCATAGTGACAACCAACTGCGGAATTTTTGCGGAACGGATACGATCCGGCAGAATCGCACACAGCTCTTCCGGTGTGATATTTTCATAATCCTCAGAAAACAAAATTCCTGCTTCCTGTTGATTGCACACAAAGCATCCTGTTTTTCGAATGAAATCTCTGCGCTCGATGGCAATGCTCATATTGGAAACCAGTGCGTAAACTTTTTTATTATATTTCTCTGCGTAAGCGAAAGTCTTTTTTGTCACATCCTGATCCATATCGATCTCAATGGCAATGCTGTCTGCATTTTTAAAAATCTCATCACCATGTTCATCCAAAATTTCGGACATCGGTTTGTGATCTGGGCGTTTGGAAACAGATGCAACCACATCACCTTTATGATCGAATACGGCCAGCCAGGTTCCCATACCATTTTTTACTTTTTTCATATATCTGGTATTAACTTTGTGACGGTTCAGTTTCTGAATGACATCCTCTCCGATAGAATCGTCATCTACGGCTCCGATGAAAATCGGTTTCAGCTCTACGTTTGCAATATCTTCTGCAACATTTCTACCTACACCGCCGTGGATCTGCTCGATGGTTCCAAGGTTTCTTCCATATGGAATATAGGTAGATGTTGAGAATCCTTTGATATCAATAAATACATCTCCGATTACTACAATTCCCATTTATCTGACTCCTTATCTGAATCTCTACTTTGTATGTTTGTTTGCAGACCAGTAAATTCATTCTCGCTTTCAACCATTTGCAATGACTCCTCAAACAATTTCATCACTCAACTATCACCGCATCATCGGCCGAGTAAATATGGCATCCATTCCGTCCATGTTCTTTCACATAATACAGTGCTCGATCGGCATCTTTAAACAAACTTTCTCCCGGATGCTCTCGATCCATAAACGCAACTCCCACGCTTAGCGACACTGCGGGAACATTTTCTTTATGCATAGCAAGCTGTTTGTTAATCTCGCCTATTTTATTCTCAATCGTATATCCCAGGTCACTTGTGACATCCATCATGACCACAGCAAATTCATCTCCACCAATTCGACAGACATGGTCAATCGAACGAAAACCTTCCGTCAGGAGCTTTGACACTCGTTTTAAAACCGCATCTCCTACCACATGCCCATAGGTGTCATTGACATTCTTGAAGTTGTCCACATCCACAATGATCAATGCGAAATCTCTCTTATCCTTTTCCATCGACGTCAGAATTTGATCAAAGGACCCACGGTTGAATACACCAGTCATCGGATCATGCTCCGCCTGGCGTTTCAATAATTTCTCCTCTGTAATATCACGAGCAACATACAGCGCTTCCGTTGCTCTGCCGTTTTTATCTCTGTTTTTTACAATAAAACGTGCCTGCATCCACTGACCTGTAGGCGCTTTATAATCCATTGCTACAGTGTTTACCTTTTCAAATCTGTCAGACAGCGTATTCAAATCTAGGAATTCACGCAAAGGCTCTCTAAATTCCGGCTCCATAAAGGTTTCTATTATTGTATCCTTTACATCGTCAAAATTACCTTTACTTGTAGCAACTGTTCCCATGAGTGGCACACTGGTTAGTATTTCATATTCATGAGTACTGATATCTGCCTGAAAAATTGTGGAGTAGATGGTAGACAGAGAATTAATAACCTCTGCATGCTCTTTTTCCTTCTTAAGCCGTGCTTCCTCAAGTGCCCTTTCTCTCTTTTGGATTTCTTTCTGCTCTTCTACGATTTTATCGATAACCTGGAAGCCTACTACAACATTTTCAGTATCCTCGATTTTTCTGAAATCATATTGATAATAATGCTTTACACCATCTTCTATATTGCGATATGTACCAACATATTTATCCTGTCTAAAAAATATCTGTCTGATATTTTTTACATTCAACGTTTCCTTTATTCGCTTCTTATCATCAGGATGAACACTTTCACGCACCCATCGGTCAACAACGGCATCGAACTGGAATGTCTGCCCTGCAACATCTCTGACTGCTCTTACACTATAGCTGTCGGCCAGTCTTATAGCCCGTGCGGTTCCCTCTCTCAAGTTTGCAACAAATACATTCCTAAAGCTCTTGGACAAAGCGTTGATAATTGCAAGTTGTTCTTCAACCTCTTTTTGATGGGCAGCTTCTTTTTCTCTTTTCGCTTCCTCAAGTTTCTGATGTTCTTCAATAATGTCATCAACATTCTGAAATCCCGCTATTGCTATTGTGCCATCCTGACTAGACCTGATGATGTTGTATTGAAAATAATGAATTTTTCCATTCACAAGACTACGGTAGTTTCCAACAAACTCTTCCCTCGTCTCGAAAACCCTTTTTATATTTTCTATCGTAAATGCATTTCTGACTTTCTCTCTGTCTTCCGGGTATACAATTGTGTTAATCCAATTCTTGCTAACAACTTCGAACGAGAACTCCTGATGATCCTCCTTGCCCGGAACATCTACATAGTCTGCATCTAGCTTGAGAATTTTCGCAGTCTTTTTCTCCAGATTCATCCAATAGACATTTTTAAAATGACGAGCAAGCGTATCAAAAATCAGCAGCTGTTCTCTGAACGATTCATGTTGCCTCTTAAGCTTAACAACAAAATTCGTTATATCCGTAAGCGTTCCCTGATAAAATGTCTCATTTCCAACGGTAACAAGCGTTGTAGCATCCGACACCCAGATATAGCCATTCTTTCCCTTCATTCGATATATAGCATCTACCACATTTTCATTGGGTTTTTGATTTAGCAATTCTACATATTTCTCAGTAGTATCCTCATCTTCCGGATGCAGCATATTGATGAATTTGTTATCAAATTCCGTCCTAATCTCTTCTCTTGTCCAGCCCAATATTTCGCAGAAGCGCTCGCTGACATAGAGGAATGGATACCCTTCCTCTGCTGCACATCTGTGATATCCTCCTGGCATATTTTCAAGGATGGATTTAGGGAATCGGTTCAACTGCTCAAGTTCCGCATGCCGCTCGATAAACGCTGTCATATCATTGCAAATACTGAGAATAGCAAGTCTGCCATCCTCAGCACGTATAACCTTTCCCTTATCCACGGTCCACATTGAAGTTCCGTCTTTTTTAAGCATGCGGTAGGTGACCTTATAGGTCATTCCTTCATAGAATTTACCATTATTAAGCTCTTTCACCACACGTTCCCTATCATCCGGATGTATGGTATTAGCCACCTTGCCATGAATACCGGCTATAAGATCGGCAACATCTTTGTATCCCAACATGTGTACAATTTTATTATTGGCATGATATATAGGAAACCCGTCCTCACAGTAACCGCCAATTGTACCGATGTCATCTCCATCGGTCAGTTCAAGTATTAGAGATTCATTTGTTTTATTTGACATATTGGCCAGCACAATTTCACCTTTTTCTATACGTTGTATTTAAAGTATCATTTTACCACACATCTGCTTGACTTTTCAATAAATTTGTGGCAGCAACGCGCCCCCTCAGTAGTGAGGTGCTGATACATTGTTCTGTATTTACTTGTGGATCTCCACGCTTGTTTCGAATTTGAACTCCACCGTAAAATGATCATTGTGGACAGTTATCTTCTCAATCAGCCTGCGTGTCAGCTGTTCGTCATATTCCGTGAAGCTTTCCGTCTGCTCATCCAATTGCCGCATTTCATCAATGCGAAGTGTTGATAAAACACAAAAAATATTGTGCTAATTATCTATAATTTTGCAAACCAGGCACCTTTCCTGCATAAGTAGTCACCATTTCTGCCATTTACAAAAGATATACACAATCCCCCAAAAACAATTTGCGAACATCCAGCCTATTCCTGTAGCAAGTGCCACGGA
>CAVEOS010000036.1:0-1601 GCA_963617435.1 Lachnospiraceae bacterium | reverse complement strand
GACAAGAATATGACCGGTTGCACCAATGAACGGCACGATTACCTTTCCTACACCATTATAATAACCTGTAAATGTATTTCCGGTGTAGCAAAACAAATAAAATCCTGCAACCAGACGAAGATAATGTATGCCTTCTTCGTAAGATGTCCCACTGCTATTCCCCAGCATAAGGGCAATGGTCTGTGGGGCAAAAAGAAACATGATGAGCGCGGCTAATAATCCTGTTCCAGCAAGCCAGCCCAAACTACAGCGAAACGTTTTTTGTACGCGCCCCTTCTTCCCGGCTCCATAATTCTGGGCTGTCAGGATTGAGGTTGAGACGGAGCCGCTGCTTCCGACAGAATTAGCAAAACCTTCAATACGGGTTGCCGCAGTATATGCTGCAATCACATCAGTCCCGCCCGTATTTACAGTTCCCTGAACCAGCAGTTTTCCAAGATAGAGACTGCTTTGGTGCAGGCTTGTAATCAGACCGGTTTTTAGGGATTTAAAGACATCCCGGCGGTTGGATGCGCAATCCTTCCTGTGTAATACCATCTCATGATGTGTTTTCCATAGATAGATAAAACAGAGAATTGCTGATATAGTCTGTGTAATTGCAGTTGCCATTGCAGCTCCTTCAATTCCCTTTTGACACTTTCCAACTAAAATCATGTCTAAGAACAAATTTGTTACCACAGATACAATCAAAATATATAAAGACGACCTGGTATCTCCCGAAGCCCTGAGGAGTGCCGCAATCAAATTATAGAAAAAAGCCGCAGGCAAGCTTAAGAATATCCAGAAAAGATAAGAAGCTACATATCCATGCAGTTCATCCGGAGTCTGCAGCACAGCTAACAATGGATTCATGCAAGCAATCCCTGTGAGCATCAGAAGCAGCACACATCCCATTCCTGCAATCAACGCATTAAAATGCTGTTTTCTCAATTCATTCATGTTTTTCTTTCCATATGCCTGTGCGAAAAGAATGGAAAAACCATTACAACAGCCTACCAGGGAAAATAAAAATAAATTCATAGCAGTTCCTGCAATTCCAATTGCCGCGAATTCTTCTTTTCCTGCAAAACATCCAACTACAAATGCGTCTATTGTATTGTAAAATTCCTGCAATATGTTTCCTGCCATCAGTGGTGCCGCAAGACTCACCAGATAAGCAGATATATTTCCCTCAGTAAAATCTTTCTTAATGCTCAACTCAAACTTCCTCCCGCCGTTTTTATATAATCAAACATAGAGAATACTCCACCATCAGGTTCAATAGCGAAGTATTCTTTATCAAAAAATCCTAGGAAATTTTCTTTTTGTTGTATATTAATTTATCAAATCCATAAATTTCCAATGTGGTTTTTCCAGACATGAGCTGCTCTACAATTTCCTGTTCATGTTTATATTTAGCAAGTGCTTTTTCAAATACAACATCTTCCTGCTCTTGCGGAATAACAACAACTCCATCACAATCGCCAAATACGATATCACCGGGATTTACCTGAATACCTCCACAATGTACCGGAATATTCATTTTTGCAAGGCTCTCCTTTACTGTACCTGATGGATTAAAAGCTCTCACAAATACAGGAAAACCTAATTCCTTTATATCC
>CAVEOS010000035.1:0-27091 GCA_963617435.1 Lachnospiraceae bacterium | reverse complement strand
GCTCATATCAATGCAGGTGCTAAGAAAGTTGTTATTTCTGCTCCGGCTGGAAACGACCTTCCTACAGTAGTTTACAACGTAAACCATGACGTATTAACAAAAGACGATACAATTATTTCCGCAGCTTCTTGTACAACAAACTGCCTTGCTCCGATGACAAAGGCATTAAACGATCTTGTTAAGATCAAATCCGGTATCATGTGCACAATCCACGCTTACACAGGCGATCAGATGACACTTGACGGACCGCAGAGAAAAGGTGATTTAAGAAGAAGCCGTGCTGCAGCTGTTAACATCGTTCCAAACAGCACAGGTGCTGCAAAAGCAATCGGTCTGGTTATCCCAGAGTTAGCTGGTAAATTAATCGGTGCTGCTCAGCGTGTTCCGACCCCTACAGGTTCTACAACAATCTTAAACGCAGTTGTTGAAGGAAATGTAACAGTTGACGAGATCAACGCAGCTATGAAAGCAGCAGCTAACGAGTCCTTCGGTTACAACGAGGATGAGATCGTTTCTTCCGATATCGTAGGAATGACATATGGTTCTCTCTTCGATGCAACACAGACAATGGTTCTTCCGTTAGACAACGGTACAACTCAGGTTCAGGTTGTTTCCTGGTATGACAATGAGAACAGCTACACAAGCCAGATGGTTCGTACAATCAAATACTTCGCAGAGTTAGCATAATCGATACTCTATAAAGTATAACAAAGACTCACTGCAGGGTCCGGTCTTTTGTAGAAAGGACCGGATCCTGCTTTAAATTTATCTCCGATAAATTTTAAAAGTAGAATAAAAATGCGCACTCGCATAAGAGGAAATTTGCTTCGCATATGCTCGGCGCAACAAGAAAAGTATGCATAGATAAGATACGAAAATAGTTAGACTATGTATGCATATTTTCTTGATTTTTATAGTTTTCCTAAATTAAATATATGAACAGGATAAGGAGACAATATCATGGGATTAAATAAAAAAACAGTAGATGATATTAATGTAAAAGGACTCAGAGTTCTTTGCAGATGCGACTTCAACGTACCGTTAAAAGATGGCAAGATCACAGACGAGAACCGTCTTGTTGCAGCTCTTCCGACCATCAAAAAACTGATCGCTGACGGCGGCAAAGTAATTCTCTGCTCCCACCTTGGCAAAGTAAAAACAGAAGAAGATAAAAAGACAAAAACTCTTGCACCGGTTGCAGCACGTTTATCCGAGCTGTTAGGACAGGAAGTAAAATTTGCAGCTGATCCGGAAGTTGTTGGCCCAAATGCAAAAGCTGCTGTAGAAGCTATGAAAGACGGCAACGTAATTCTTCTTGAGAATACACGTTTCAGACCGGAAGAGACAAAGAACGGAGAGGCTTTCTCCAAAGATCTTGCTTCCATCTGTGATGTGTTCGTAAACGATGCATTTGGTACCGCTCACAGAGCACACTGCTCCAACGTAGGTGTTGCAGGTCTGGTTGACACAGCTGTTGTTGGTTACTTAATGCAGAAAGAAATTGATTTCCTTGGAAATGCAGTAAATACACCGGAGAGACCGTTCGTAGCAATCCTTGGTGGCGCAAAAGTAGCAGATAAATTAAACGTAATCTCCAACCTGCTTGAAAAATGCGATACTCTGATCATCGGTGGTGGTATGGCATTTACATTCCTGAAAGCAAAAGGATACGAAGTAGGAAATTCTTTAGTAGATGATTCCAAGATTGATTACTGTAAAGAGATGATGGACAAAGCTGAGAAACTTGGCAAGAAATTACTTCTTCCGGTTGACACAACCATCGCAGCAGGTTTCCCGGATCCAATTGATGCAGAGATCGAAGTAGAAGTAGTTCCGTCTGATGCAATCCCGGCTGACAAAGAAGGTCTTGATATTGGAACAAAGACAGCTGAGTTATATGCTGATGCAGTAAAATCTGCAAAGACAGTTGTATGGAACGGACCGATGGGTGTATTCGAGAACCCGATCCTTGCAAAAGGTACCATCGCAGTTGCAAAATCCCTTGCAGAGACAGATGCTACAACAATCATCGGTGGTGGTGATTCCGCAGCAGCTGTAAACCAGCTTGGATTTGGTGACAAGATGACACATATTTCTACCGGTGGTGGAGCTTCCCTGGAATTCTTAGAGGGCAAGGAGCTGCCAGGCGTAGCAGCAGCAAACGACAAATAATTTTCCATAAATCCAATGATTACTGCGTTAGGAAATGTTCGACGTACTACTCTGTACGCCTTCACATTCCCTGCCTTGTACTAATTGAATTTCTGAAAAATATTAGCAATAATGAACGTTATATTAAGGAGAAATAGGCGAAATGGCTAGAAAGAAAATTATCGCAGGTAACTGGAAAATGAATAAAACACCGAGCGAGGCAGTTGCTCTGGTGAACGAGTTAAAACCGTTAGTAGCTAATGAGGATGTAGATGTAGTATTCTGTGTACCGGCTATCGACATCATTCCGGCTATGGAAGCTGCAAAAGGCAGCAATATCTGCATCGGTGCTGAGAACATGTATTTTGAGGAGAGCGGAGCTTACACAGGTGAGATTTCCCCGAACATGTTAGTAGACGCAGGTGTAAAATACGTTGTTCTCGGACATTCTGAGAGACGTGAGTATTTTGCAGAGACAGATGAGACTGTAAATAAAAAAGTCCTGAAAGCTTTCGAACATGGCATTACACCGATCATCTGCTGTGGTGAGACTCTGACACAGAGAAAACAGGGTATCTACCTTGACTGGATCCGTATGCAGATCAAGATCGCATTTCAGAACGTAACTGCAGATCAGGCAAAAACAGCAGTAATCGCTTACGAGCCGATCTGGGCCATCGGAACAGGTGAGACAGCTACTTCAGATCAGGCAGAGGAAGTATGCGGCGCTATCCGTGCATGCATCGCTGAAGTTTATGGTGAGGCTACTGCAGAAGCAATCCGTATCCAGTACGGCGGATCTGTAAACGCAGGAAACGCAGCAGAGTTATTTGCAAAACCGGACATCGATGGTGGTCTGGTAGGCGGCGCTTCTCTGAAAACTGACTTCGGCAAAATCGTTAACTACAATAAATAAAAAAGATTAACAATGCTTTAACAATTCAGAGCCATCCGCAAGTCCGTTTGGCTCTGAATTTATCTCAAACTAAATTGATACTTTTGCAGGGTAAAAAGTTGTGAAAAATCACTTTTTTGCAGGAGTTCAATGATACAGATATTTTGGAGGAAAACATGAGTAAAAGACCAGTCGTATTAATGGTTTTAGATGGATATGGCTTAAATGACAATCCGGAAGGAAATGCTATCGCAATGGCAAAAACTCCGGTAATGGACAGCCTGATGAAAGACTATCCGTTCGTAAAAGGTGCCGCATCCGGTCTGGCAGTTGGTCTGCCGGATGGCCAGATGGGAAACTCTGAGGTCGGACATATGAACATCGGCGCAGGCCGTATCATTTATCAGGATCTGACCAGAATCACAAAAGCAATCGAAGATGGTGATTTCTTTGAAAACAAAGGACTGCTGACAGCGATTGAAAACTGCAAGAAAAACAATTCTGACCTGCATCTGTGGGGACTGTTATCCGATGGTGGTGTACACAGCCACATCTCACATCTGTGCGGTCTTCTTGAGATGGCAAAAAAACATGGTCTGACAAACGTATATGTACATGCATTTTTAGATGGTCGTGATACACCGCCGGCTTCCGGAAAAGATTATATCGAGCAGCTGGAAGCAAAAATGCAGGAGATCGGCGTAGGTAAGATCGCATCTCTGTCCGGCCGTTACTATGCAATGGATCGTGATAACAACTGGGATCGTATTCAGAAAGCATACGATTCTTTAGTATCCGGAACAGGCGTACAGGCAACTGACGCGGTGAAAGCAATGGAAGCTTCTTATGCAGACGGCGTGACAGACGAGTTCGTACTTCCGACGGTTATTACAGATGAAGCAGGCAAACCGGTTTCTGTTGTAAAAGAAAATGATTCCGTTATTTTCTTCAACTTCCGTCCGGATCGTGCCCGTGAGATCACCAGAGCATTCTGTGACGATGCATTTACCGGATTTGAGCGTCCGTTCATTCCACTGACCTACGTATGCTTCAAAGATTATGATGAGACAATCCCGAATAAGATCATTGCATTCGAGAAAGAATCCATCAAAAATACATTCGGTGAGTTCCTTGCTGCACAGGGCAAAAAACAGCTCCGTCTGGCAGAGACAGAGAAATACGCACACGTTACCTTCTTCTTCAACGGTGGTGTAGAAGAGCCGAACGTAGACGAGGCACGTCTGCTGGTTGCATCTCCGAAAGATGTTGCAACTTATGATCTGAAACCGGAAATGAGTGCTCCGGAAGTAGGCATGGATCTGGTAGAAGCGATCAAATCCGACAAATACGATGTGATCATCATCAACTTTGCAAACCCGGATATGGTAGGTCATACCGGTGTGATCCCGGCAGCAGTTGCAGCCGTAGAACGTGTGGATAGTCTGGTAGGTGATGCCGTACAGGCAGCCAAAGACGTAGATGGAATCCTGTTTATCTGTGCTGACCACGGAAATGCAGAGCAGATGATCGACTACACAACCGGCGCTCCGCATACTGCGCATACAACCAACCCGGTACCATTTATTCTGGTAAATGCAGATCCGTCTTACGGACTGGCAGAGGGTGGATGCCTGGCAGATATCGCTCCGACACTGATCGAGCTGATGGGATTGAAACAGCCGGTGGAAATGACCGGTCACAGTTTATTAACTAAGAAATAAGATGTGGATTTTCTTCCCTTTCTGATTCAAACATAACATTTTAATATATGTAATAATTGAATCAGGAAGTATCACTGAAAAGTGAGTTTTTTTCGCCACACAACAGTTATCCTAATTGTTGTGTGGCTTTTTCTATGAGAGTATAGATAAAAAGGAGTGTAGCAAATTGAACGAGACATTTATGAAGGAAAAGCCGATATTCCCGCTGTTGTTATCGATGTCCCTTCCGATGGTCATCTCCATGGCGGTAAATTCGCTTTACAACATTGTAGACAGTTATTTCGTGGCAAGGATCAGTGAGGATGCCATGACGGCACTTTCGCTGGTGTTTCCAATCCAGAATTTTATCAATGCAGTAGCTATTGGTTTTGGTGTCGGTATCAATGCCATGATCGCTCAGCATCTTGGCGCAGGAAGAAGGGACAAAGCAGATGAAGCGCTGACACAGGGCATGGTGCTGTCGGTCATTCATGGAATTATCATGATGATCTTATGCATCGTTGGAATTCCGTACTTTTTGAAATTATTTACCACAGACGCAAATGTGATCGCACTTGGTGTTCGTTACGCGACCATCGCATTTTCATTTTCCATTATTATTACGGTGAATCTGACCTTAGAAAAAATGTATCAGGCCATCGGAAATATGAATATTACCATGGTGTGTCTGCTGATCGGTTGCGGATTGAATATATTGCTGGATCCGATGATCATCTTCGGTATCGGACCGTTCCCGGAACTTGGCATAGCAGGAGCCGCGCTGGCCACCGGAGTGGGACAGTGTGTGCCGGTGGTGATTTATCTGATCGCGTATGTAAAAAGACCAAAGAGAGTCGCATTCCGTCGGGAATACATGCATCTGACAAAACCGGTTGTGACGCAGCTATATGGCATCGGTGTGCCTGCTATTTTAAACATGGCGCTGACTTCCGTGCTGACCACTGCATTGAATGCGATTTTGGCAGCATTTTCCCAGACATACGTGCTGGTGCTTGGTATTTATTATAAACTGCAGACCTTTTTATATATGCCGGCAAATGGAATCATTCAGGGCATGCGTCCGCTCATCGGTTACAATTACGGAGCCGGAGAGCATAAGCGAGTAAATCAGCTCTATCGATTGACACTGATCATGAACGTCTGCATTATGGCGGTTGGTATGATTTTGTGCCTGACAATCCCGGGCAGACTGATGGGAGCATTTACGGAAAATCCGGAGACTGTTCAGGCAGGTATCGCGGCATTACACATTATCTGCTTTGGATTTGTGGTTTCTGCAGTGTCGGTTACCGGATGCGGTGCACTGGAAGGACTGGGAAAAGGAATACCGTCCCTGTGGATTTCCTTATCCAGATATGTAGTGCTGATCATTCCGTTGGCATTTATTTTCAGCCGGTTCTGGGGAGCGGTTGGCGTATGGCATGCCTTTTGGGTAGCAGAAGCATTGACAGCAGTATTTGCGGCAATCATCTATCAACTGAGTGTAAAAGAATAAGACATAGAAGCAGAGCGAAAATCATATATAAGTGTGACTAATCAATAAGAAAATATATACAAAAATACTTATAAATAGAGCCGGATTTTCTACATCTACTTTTCTAATCTGTGGTCATTGTCGATTGACGAATGTTTTTCGAATGTATTATACTTAAAGTACATTGCGAAAGTTTTATTTATAAATATTGATATATGTATTCCGTTTTATTTGGAAAATCTATTTATGGATAAAATGTTTTGTAGAAAAGAAAGAAACTAAATAAGTACAATACAGAGAAAAGGGGAATCAATCGCTATGAGTATTCAGACATTCAAACCGGTGAAAGAAGGAAAAGTACGTGAGGTTTATGATATTGGTGACAGCCTGATCATTACCGCCACAGACAGAATTTCTGCCTTTGATGTAATTTTAAAAAATAAAGTTGAGAAAAAAGGTACCATTCTGACAAAAATGTCAGAGTTCTGGTTCGATTTTACAAAAGATATTTTACCAAACCACATGATTTCTACTGATGTAAAAGATATGCCGGAGTTTTTCCAGAATGCGAGATTTGATGGAAACAGCATGAAATGTAAGAAACTTGAGATGCTGCCGGTAGAGTGTATTGTACGTGGATATATTACAGGAAGCGGATGGGCAAGCTACTGCGAGAACGGTACTGTCTGTGGCATTAAGCTTCCGGAAGGATTAAAAGAGTCCGAGAAACTGCCTGAGCCGATCTACACACCATCCACAAAAGCTGAGATCGGTGATCATGATGAGAACGTAAGCTTTGAGCAGACTGTCATCAACCTGGAGAAAATCTATCCGGGCAAAGGACAGGAGTATGCTGAAAAACTGCGTGACTACACGATCGCTCTTTACAAAAAATGTGCAGAGTACGCATTAAGTAAAGGTATCATCATCGCAGATACAAAATTTGAGTTTGGTCTGGATGAGAACGGAAATGTTATCCTTGGTGATGAGATGCTTACACCGGACAGCTCCCGTTTCTGGCCATTAGAGGGATATGAGGCAGGCAAAGGACAGCCATCCTATGACAAACAGTTTGTAAGAGACTGGTTAAAAGCAAACCCGGACAGCGATTATCTGCTTCCGGATGACGTAATCGAAAAAACAGTGGATAAATACAAAGAGGCATATGAAGTGCTGACTGGAAAGAAATTCGAAGCATAAAATTGGATGTACTTCTGACATCTTTCTAAATGAGTCATTCTGGCTATATTTCTGATATACAGCTTCCATTTTCTCGTCGTACACACCGTGTACGCACTGCGAAAATGTTATTGTATATCAAAAATCTATCTCAGAATTCTTCATTTAAAAGATGCCAAAAATACATCAGTGTAAGTTGGAGGGAAAAGATTCATGCTGGAAAACAAAATGGAACAGACCATGGCACAGGACGAATTACATGAGGAGTGTGGTGTCTTTGGTATCTATGATTTAGACGGACATGATGTGGCATCTAGCATTTATTATGGCCTGTTCGCCCTGCAGCACCGTGGACAGGAGAGCTGCGGTATCGCGGTCAGCGAGACACAGGGACCGAAGGGAAAAGTATCCAGTTTCAAGGATATGGGGCTTGTAAATGAGGTGTTTAACGCAGAAAATCTGGAGCGCCTGAAAGGTGACATCGGCGTAGGACATGTGCGTTATTCTACCGCCGGAGCTTCCACCAGAGAAAATGCGCAGCCGTTGGTACTGAACTATGTCAAAGGTACACTGGCATTGGCGCACAACGGAAACCTGATCAATGCCAATGAACTGCGTCACGATTTGGAGTATACAGGTGCGATCTTCCAGACTACCATTGATTCTGAGGTTATTGCATACCACATTGCAAGAGAGCGTCTGAAAGTCGGAACTGTTGAGGAAGCCGTACAGCGTGCCGCTGCAAAAATGAAAGGTGCATATTCCATCGTTGTCATGAGCCCGCGAAAGCTGATCGGTGCCCGTGATCCGTTTGGATTCAAACCATTATGTATTGGTAAACGTGACAATTCTTATATTATTACATCCGAGACCTGTGCTCTTGAAACTATCGGCGCGGAGTTCGTGCGTGATGTAAAACCGGGTGAGGTTGTTACCATTAACGGTGATGGTGAGATCACATCCGATATGACAAATGCCATTGATCCGTGTAAAGAAGGAAGATGTATTTTCGAGTACATTTATTTTGCGAGAGCAGACAGCCACTTTGATGGTATCAGCGTTTACGATGCCAGAATCAAAGCAGGCAGATTTCTTGCACAGGATTCACCGGTAGAGGCAGATCTGGTTGTCGGTGTTCCGGAATCCGGAAATGCCGCAGCACTTGGTTATGCAATGGAATCCGGTATTCCATATGGTACCGCATTTGTCAAAAACAGTTACGTGGGACGTACGTTCATCAAGCCGAAACAGAGCAGCCGTGAACAGAGTGTCCGCGTAAAATTAAATGTGGTAAAAGAGGCAGTTGCCGGAAAACGAATCATTATGATCGACGATTCCATTGTGCGTGGAACTACATCCGGACTGATCGTAAATATGCTGAAAGAAGCAGGAGCAAAAGAAGTACATGTGCGCATCAGTGCACCGCCGTTTTTATGGCCATGTTACTTTGGAACCGATATTCCGGCCAGAGAGCAGCTGATCGCGTATAACCGTTCCATTGAGGACATCCGTGATCTTATCGGAGCAGATTCTCTTGGTTATCTGCGCATTGAGCGTCTGAAAGAGATGGTAAACGGTCTGCCAATCTGTGAGGGATGCTTCACAGGAACATACCCGTTAGCTCCGCCAACCGAAGATATTCGTGGCGAATATGAGCGATAAATAAAAAACTTGCATTAGAAGCATAAAACATACTATTATAATATAAGCATGTATACAGAAACTGGAGCAAATTGGAATGACTGAAGACCGTTGTTCCGTTTGCTACAGTTTTGCTTTTGTAAAGGAGAAAAAAATATGAGTACAGACAGATATACAAGTCCACTTTCCGAGCGTTATGCAAGCAAAGAAATGCAGTATATTTTTTCACCGGAGATGAAATTCCGCACCTGGAGACGTCTCTGGATCGCCCTTGCTGAGACAGAGAAAGAGCTTGGCCTGGACATTACACAGGAGCAGATCGATGAACTGAAAGCACACAAAGATGACATTAACTTTGAAGTCGCAAAAGAGCGCGAAAAACTGGTGCGTCATGACGTTATGTCCCATGTATACGCATACGGTGTACAGTGCCCGAAAGCAAAAGGTATCATTCACCTTGGCGCAACATCCTGCTACGTTGGTGACAATACAGATATCATTCTGATGTCTGAGGCTCTGAAATTAGTTCGTAAAAAACTGATCAACGTCATCGCAGAGCTTGCAAAATTTGCAGACCGCTATAAAAATCTGCCGACACTGGCATTTACACATTTCCAGCCGGCTCAGCCGACGACAGTTGGAAAACGTGCCACACTGTGGACACAGGAATTCCTGATGGATCTGGAAGACCTTGATTACGTGCTTGGTTCTCTGAAATTACTAGGTTCTAAAGGAACCACAGGTACACAGGCAAGCTTCCTGGAGCTGTTTGACGGAGATCAGGAGACTATCGACAAGATCGATCCGATGATCGCTGCAAAAATGGGATTCAAAGAGTGCTATCCGGTATCCGGACAGACTTATTCCAGAAAAGTAGATACAAGAGTATTAAATGTCGTTGCAGGAATCGCTGCAAGTGCACATAAAATGTCAAACGATATCCGTCTGCTTCAGCATCTGAAAGAAGTAGAAGAGCCGTTTGAGAAAAACCAGATCGGATCTTCCGCAATGGCATACAAGAGAAACCCGATGAGAAGTGAGCGTATCGCTTCTATCTCCAGATATGTGATGATCGACGCATTAAACCCGGCGATCACATCCGCAACACAGTGGTTTGAGCGTACACTGGATGATTCTGCAAACAAACGTCTCAGCGTGGCAGAAGGATTCCTTGCCATTGACGGTGTACTGGATCTGTGCCTGAACGTCGTAGACGGACTGGTTGTATATGACAAAGTAATCACAAAACATCTGATGAGTGAGCTGCCGTTCATGGCAACAGAGAACATCATGATGGATGCTGTAAAGAAAGGCGGAGATCGTCAGGAACTTCATGAGAAGATCCGTCAGCTTTCCATGCAGGCAGGCGCAAATGTAAAACAGAATGGTCTGGATAACAACCTGCTGGAACTCATCGCAGCAGATGAGAGCTTTGGCCTGACACTGGAAGAACTGCAGGCAAATATGGATCCGTCCAAATATGTGGGACGTGCTCCGTTGCAGGTAGATAATTTCCTGAAAAATCATGTAAATCCGGTATTGGATGCCAACAAGGAAATTCTTGGAATGACCGCCGAAATTACGGTTTAAATATTGGTTAAAATTTAATATTTATAAAACGAAATCGAAGAATCCTTCTACAACAGCTAGCCGTTCGTTTCCTTCGCTTTGCATCGGTTTTATCGCGCTCACTCCCACTTCCTATAGAAGCTGGTCAGTTCCCATTCGCGCAAAACTCGCAAAGCTCAGTCACTTACTAAATCGCTTGTTGCAGAAGGATTCTTCGATTTCGCTATTTACTCTATGAAAAGTAAACTACACTGTTTACCCTTGTGCTATGCTACACATGCAGAACTTTCTGCAAAAGGAATAAATGTTGCGTATTGCCGTAACTGAAATACAAAATCAGAGAAAATTTTCTCAACGAACGATTAAGCGAACGACTGAGTTTTACGAGTTTTGCGCGAGCGGGAGACGACCAGCTTTTATAGGAGTTGAGAGCGAGCGCGATAAAACCGAAGTAAAACGAGGGCAGTGAACGTCTAGTGAGTGAGAAAATTTTCTTTGATTTTGCTTTAAAAACCCAAAAATTATTCCATTTCCCCATCGGCAGGTTTATGACGGCGTGCGTATTCTGTGGGCGGCATTCCCATCTGCTTGTGAAACACGCGGGAAAAATACAGGCTGTTGTCAAACCCGACAGATTCCGCAATGTCGATCATGGACATTTCATTGTGCGTCAGCAGATAGCAGGCCTGCTTGATCCGATATTCACTTAAGTATTCTTTCGGCGACTTCCCAAGTACCGCCTGAAAAGCCCGGCACAGATAACTCCGGCTTAACCCCACATAGGCCGCCATATCATCAACTGTGATCGGGGAACCATAGTTCGATGAAATATACTCAATGGTCTTGATTACATAACTTTCTTTTCGACTCAGTTTATTCTTTTTTTCCGCCTCCCGCATATATATAGCAAGAAGCATGTACAAATATCCCGCCATTTCCACCGAATTGATAAAATCATTTCCACGGGCATTGTAAATCTGGTTCATACGCTGACTGATCTCGCCGCTGTGGATATTGTTGTAGGTCACCGGGAAGGACGGCATAAAACGGGTGGCCTTCAAAATAGATGGCGCATCGTTTCCGGTGAATCCAATCCAGGAGTATTCCCAGGGATCTTCCTTGTCGGCATAATACCAGACTTCATGGTTTGGATAGATCAGAAAGGAATCCCCGGCTTTCAGAGTATAGAGCTTTCCATTGCAGTGATAATATCCTTTGCCGGTCAGAATGTGATGGATCAGGTAGTGGTCTTTTGTGCCGGGACCCCAGTGGTGATTTGGGTCACATTTTTGATGGCCAACATTACAGACAGACAGGGAAAAAAGTTCATATTTGCGTATTTTGTAAGAATCTTTGTAAAAATCACTCATTTTCCTGCCCTCCACATTAAAATCAGATTAGCATAAATGATGTAAAAAAACAACATTTTTACATATTTTGCACACATTTCCACATAGGAATTTAGAGAGAAAGAAAGTACAATGAAACTATCAACGGCAGAGAAATGAGTTCGCGTGTACTGAGATAAAAAACAGCAGTACAGGCGAAAAATCAGTATCTGCCTGGTAATAACAGGAAAAATGAAACAGATGGAGGGGTTCGATGAAAGAGCAGTTATTAAAAGAGTTCAAAGAAAAATTTGGCAGTGAAGGCGATATCCGCAGCTATTTTGCACCGGGTAGAGTAAACCTGATCGGTGAGCATACCGATTATAATGGCGGACATGTATTCCCGTGTGCACTGACCATCGGTACTTATGCAATTGTAAGAAAACGTGAAGACCGCAACTTCCGTTTTTATTCTACAAACTTTGAGAGTCTTGGTGTGATCGAGGCAAGCCTTGACAATCTGAAATATGACAAAGCTCTGGACTGGACAAACTATCCGCTGGGCGTTGTATGGGCTTTTATTGAGAAAGGTTACCCGGTAGATTACGGTTTCGATATGCTGTTATATGGAAACATTCCGAATGGCTCCGGACTTTCTTCTTCTGCTTCTGTAGAGGTTGTAACCGGAGTGGCACTGCGTGATCTTTTTGGATACGATGATATTTCCATGATCGACATCGCATTATTCGGACAGTATTCTGAGAATAACTTTAATGGTGTAAACTGCGGTATCATGGATCAGTTTGCAATCGCAATGGGCAAAAAAGATCAGGCCATCTTCTTAGATACCAGCGATCTTTCCTATACATATGCACCGATCAAACTGGCAAATGAAAAAATCGTAATTGCATGCAGTAACAAAAAACGTGGTCTTGGCGATTCCAAATACAATGAGCGCCGTGCAGAGTGTGAGGAAGCTCTGGCAGAGCTTCAGACAAAACTTGATATTAAAGCACTTGGCGAGCTTTCCGAGGAAGAGTTTGAGGCAAATAAAGACCTGATCAAGAGTGAAGTACGTCAGCGTCGTGCAAAACATGCCGTTTACGAGAATCAGCGTACCTTAAAAGCAGTAGAGGCACTGAAAGCAGGCAATCTGGAAGAGTTCGGAAAACTGATGAACGCTTCTCACATATCTCTGCGTGACGATTACGAAGTAACCGGTATCGAGCTTGATACACTGGTTGAAAACGCATGGGAGCAGGAAGGTGTCATTGGTTCCCGTATGACAGGCGCAGGCTTCGGCGGTTGTACCGTAAGTATCGTAAAAACAGACTGTGTCGATAAATTTATTGAGAACGTTGGAAAAGCATATCTGGAGAAAATCGGCTATGAAGCAGATTTCTATGTAGTAGAGATCGGCGATGGCGGAAGAGTTTTAGAGTAAAAATATGTTGTGGCGGTTCAGGATCAGTAGGATTCTGGATTGTTGCAAAAACAGACAGAAGTAATATTGTATGAGAAAATATCTGGTTAAATAACAGAGAGAGATTGGAATATAAAAATATCTGATTTGAGGAACAGCAGATATTGGAACATGCGTCATGAGGAGGAGTATACGAAATGTCTGATTTATATGTAGCAAGACTGGTACAGTACGGCTTAGAATCCGGTCTGATCCCGGAAGAGGAGCGGATTTACAGCACGAACCAGATTCTTGAGGTTATGAAAAAAGATGATTATGAGGCACCGACAGCCGAAGAAGTCGGCACAGAGATTGATCTGGCAGACACCTTAAACCATCTGATGGATGAGGCTTTGGAGAGCGGCGTATTAGAAGACGTCGGCGTGGTATTCAGAGATCTGTTTGATACAAAACTGATGAACTGCCTGACTCCGCGTCCGGCTCAGGTCATTGCAAAATTCCGTGCGGATTATGCAGAGGATCCGAAAAAAGCGACAGATAATTACTATAACTTCAGCGTGGCTACCAACTACATCCGCAAGGATCGTATCGCAAAGGACCGCCGTTGGAAAGTACCGTCTGAGTATGGTGAGATCGACATTACTATCAACTTAAGCAAACCGGAGAAAGACCCGAAAGCCATCGCAGCAGCGAAACTTGCGAAACAGTCCGCTTATCCGAAATGCCAGCTCTGCGTGGAAAACGAAGGATACGCTGGCCGCCTGAATCATCCGGCCCGTCAGAACCATCGAATCATTCCGATTACCATCAATGGCGGAAACTGGGGTTTCCAGTATTCTCCATATGTATATTATAACGAGCATTGCATCGTATTTAACGGTGAGCATACACCAATGAAAATCGAGCGTGCAACCTTCCGTAAATTGTTCGATTTTGTAAAACAGTTTCCGCACTATTTCCTGGGATCCAATGCGGACCTGCCGATCGTTGGCGGTTCTATCTTAAGCCATGATCATTTCCAGGGCGGACATTATACCTTTGCCATGGAAAAAGCAGAATTTGAGAAAACCATCACAATCCCTGGCTTTGATGATGTGGAAGCAGGAATCGTACACTGGCCGTTATCTGTTATCCGTATCAGAAGCAACGACGATGAGAGACTGGTAGAACTGGCAGATCATATTTTAAAAGCATGGCGTGGATACACCGATGAGGAAGCATTTATTTTTGCGGAGACAGATGGCGAACCACACAATACCATCACACCGATCGCACGTATGCGTGACGGAAAATATGAGCTGGATCTGGCACTGCGTAACAATATCACCACAGAGGAATGCCCGCTTGGTGTATATCATCCGCATGCAGAACTGCATCACATCAAAAAAGAGAACATCGGTCTGATCGAGGTTATGGGACTGGCCGTATTACCGGCCCGTCTGAAAAATGAGATGGACGTTCTGACAGAGTACATTCTGGAAGGCAAAGACATCCGTTCCAATGAGACGATTGAGAAACATGCAGACTGGGTAGATTCTTTCCGTGATCAGTATACATTTACAAAAGAAAATGTAGAAGAAATCCTGCAGCAGGAGATCGGAAAAGTGTTTGTAAAAGTTCTGGAAGATGCCGGTGTATACAAATGCACCGAAGAAGGAAGAAAAGCATTTGACAGATTTGTTTCAGCTTTATAAAATGGTAACTATTCAGAGCCAGGCAAATTTACAGAAAAATGTGAATCATGCTTGCATGAATGAACATTTTTTCTTGTAAATTTATTTGGCGAGAAGCCAACATGAGCAAAAGGAAGCCTTGCAAAGGCAACTTTGCGAATGGCTCTGAATAGTTATGCACAATGAATTTAGGAGGTAAAGATATGCATATTTTAGTAACCGGAGGCGCCGGATATATCGGCAGCCATACATGTGTGGAACTGTTAAACGCAGGCTATGAAGTAACTGTAGTAGATAATCTGTACAATTCCAGTGAGAAAGCCCTGGACCGTGTACAGGAGATCACCGGAAAAACACTGAAATTCTACGAAGCAGATATTCTTGACAGAGATGCCATGAATAAAATTTTTGATGAAAATACATTTGATGCTGTTATTCACTTCGCTGGTTTAAAAGCAGTAGGTGAGTCCGTTGCAAAACCAATCGAATACTATCAGAACAATATCGGCGGAACACTGGTGCTGACAGACGTTATGCGTAACCATGGCTGCAAGAACATTATCTTCAGCTCTTCCGCAACTGTATATGGTGATCCAGCCATGATCCCGATCACAGAGGAGTGCCCGAAAGGAACCTGCACCAATCCATATGGCTGGACAAAGAGTATGTTAGAGCAGATCCTGACAGATATCCATACCTCTGATCCAGAGTGGAACGTTGTATTACTTCGTTATTTCAACCCGATCGGAGCACACAAGAGCGGCATGATCGGCGAAGACCCGAAAGGTATCCCGAACAACCTGCTTCCATATGTAGCTCAGGTTGCCATCGGTAAATTAGAGTGCCTTGGCGTATTCGGTGATGATTATGACACACCGGATGGAACAGGTGTACGTGATTACATCCATGTAGTAGATCTGGCAGTAGGTCACGTAAAAGCAGTTGAAAAACTGGCTGACAAAGACGGCGTATCTATCTACAACCTTGGAACAGGACACGGATACAGCGTACTTCAGGTTGTTCATGCATTTGAAAAAGCATGCGGTCATGCCATCAATTATGCAATCAAACCGCGTCGTCCGGGCGATATCGCTATGTGCTACTGCGATCCAGCAAAAGCAAAAAAAGAGCTTGGCTGGGAGGCTCAGTACGGCATCGAGGATATGTGTGCTGATTCCTGGAGATGGCAGAGCCAGAATCCAAACGGATATGCTGACTGAAAGGATTTTTTGAATGAATGAATGATTATAAGATAACACAGCAGGTAAAGAGAAAGGCAAAACCATTTGCTAAATTATTGTCCATTGTTATGGTGGTATTGGCTGTAGCACTGGTCATTCTGGCAATCATATTTGACACGGGATTGATGCTGCCGGCTTTTCTGTTTGCTGCGCTGTATTATGTTTTTTCCATCAATGGGGATAAAGAATACGAGTATACGATGGAGGACGGTATGCTGACCATTGACGTGATCCGTGGAAAACGTCGTAGGAAGACAGCGCATACGCTGATGCTGAAAGATATCGAAGTGGTTGCGCCAAACTGGCACGAGGCGGTTGCAAAATATCGTAAGAATGGTGGAACGGAAAATCTGAAGAAGTATGATTATACTTCCTATGAAGAGGATATTCCGTACTATACCATAATCACTTATGAGGAAAATGAGAAGATTAAACTGCTTCTGGATCTGAATCATAGCATGCTGGAGGCAATCAAACGTGTTTACCCACAGAAGGTGTATATGCAATGAAAAAAGCAAAAGGTAAAGTGGAATTACGTTATTACGATATTCAGCAGGAGGAGTTTCTGATTGCCCTGCAGAACCAGAATTGGCAGAATAAATACCAGACGGAAGCAGACAGTCTGCATTTTCATAACCTTCTGGAAATCGGCATTTGTACGCAGGGACACGGAACCATGCGCCTGGAAGATAATACAGTTTCCTATGAGGCGGGAATGATCAGTGTGATTCCGGCAAATTTTCCACATAATACGATTCCACAGGGAGAGGATTGCAATACATGGGCCTATCTGTTTGTGGATCCGGAAAAGGTTCTGGCCGCGTTTTATCCGGATGATATTCTGTTGCAGCAGAGACTGCTGGAAAATATCAATCGACAGACGTTTCTTGGGAAAGAGACGGATGTGCCGAGCCTGAAAAATGTGATCATCTGTATTTTGAGTGAGATGAGCCGTACACCGGAATTTTACCGGGAGTGTGTGAGAGGACTTTCTTTGTCGCTGCTTCTGATGATCGCGCGGCTGAATTCGAAAAAGGAGATCGGACAGGAGATGCTGCGTCAGAAAAACGGATTTGACCAGATCCGTCCGGCACTGGAATATATCAGGGATAAATTCGCAACGCCGATGAAAATCGCGGAGATCGCGTCTGTGTGTCATATGAGCGAGTCTCATTTCCGACGTCTGTTTGAGGAAAATCTTGGCATGACGCCGGTGGATTATCTGAATCAGGTGCGTATCAAGAAGGCCTGCGATCTGATCCGAAAAACGGGGTATTCCATGGAGGAAATCGCAGTGAAAGTGGGATTTTCCACAACGTCGACCTTTAACCGGAATTTCAAACGGATCATAGGAACTTCGCCGTACCACTGGAAAAAGTCTCCGGAGAATTTTGAGACCAGACTGGCAGACTTTAATATCCTGGTAGAAAAGGGCTGGTAGAAAAAAAGGCTGTTGGCATTTTGGAAATATAACGAAATAATGAGGAATCATATGTGCAAAAAGTGTTGAAATATGCATTTTCTGCTGTATGATTCCTTTTTGTGTTCATAGATACCATATGGTAATTGGTAAAACTATCGAAAATGTTTCCTAAAAAGTTCGTGAAAAAAACGAAAAAATGAAAGAATATGTATGAAACAGGAGAAAAAAGCGAAAAAAGTAAAAAAAGACTCATTAAATCGTTAAAAAATATGCAAAGTGACGAAGAAAAGTCAAATTTGCGTGCATTGTGAGAAAAAATGCTCACAACACTATATAGGTGTATAGTATAATATGTACATCTTGATGCAGGAGATAAAACATAATTTGAACAAAATGAACAAATAAGTTTTACGCATCAGAAAGTTATTTCATGAGGAGGAGAAAACATGAAAAAGAAAGTAATTTCACTTATGCTGATCGGCGCTATGGTAGCTTCTATGGCAGCTTGTGGTAGTAGCAGCGACAGCTCATCAAAAAGTGACGCATCCGCAACAGAAGAGAGCGGAGCAAGTGAGGGTGGCAACACATTAACAGTCTGGACATGGGATCCAAAATTCAACATTCCGGCAATCGAGGAAGCTGGAAGAATTTACAAAGAAGATCTGGGACATTCAGATTTTACACTTAAAGTCGTTGAGACATTATCTGATGACTGCGAGTCAAAATTGATCGCAGCAGCAGAAGGTGGAGATCTTTCTACATTACCAGATATCGTTCTGTTACAGGATAATTCTTATCAGAAATTTGTAACAGCGTACCCGGAAGCATTCACAGATTTGACGGATTCAGGAATTGATTTCTCACAGTTTTCAGCTGGTAAAGTGGCATATTCCACTGTAGATGGTAAGAATTATGGTGTCCCGTTCGATAACGGTGCTGTAATCGGAGCTTACAGAACCGATATTCTTGAGGAGGCTGGTTACACCGTAGATGACCTGACAGATATTGACTGGAACAGATTTATCGAAATTGGTAAGGATGTTAAAGCTAAAACAGATAAATATATGTTATCTGGACAGGCTGATTCTCCGGATACAATCATGATGATGCTTCAGTCCGCAGGCGCTTCCCTTTTTGATGAAGATGGAAATCCGGCTATGACGGATAATGATGCATTAAAAGAGTGTATCGAGATTTACAAGACAATGGTAGATGAGGGAATTTACTATGAAGTGAACAAATGGGATGATTATGTAACATCTATCACAAAAGGAACTGTTTGTGGTGTTATCAATGGTAACTGGATTACAGCTACTATTATGGGTATGGAAGATACAGCAGGCAAATGGGCTATCACAAATATGCCGAAACTGGTCGAGACTCCAAATGCAACAAACTATTCTAACAACGGTGGTTCTTCTTGGTATATTACAACTAACTGCAAAAACACAGATTTAGCAATTGACTTCTTGAAGAGCACATTTGCGGGTAGTGTAGAGCTGTATGAGAATATTCTTCCGACAACAGGTGCTATTACTACATACATCCCTGCAGGCGAGTCTGATGCTTACAATCAGCCGCAGGCTTATTGGAGTGATCAGCCGATTTTCAAACAGATTGTTGAATACTCTACAAAAGTTCCAACAAACAACACAAGCCCGTACTACTATGACGGACGTAATGCAATCGGAACACAGATTCAGAATATCATGAACGGCGCTGATGTTGATTCTGCAATTGCTGATGCACAGGACGAGGTTGAATTTAATATGCAGTAAATCATTTCTGATTTTGAAATGACAACCTATTTTAAAAAATATGCGGGGGGGCTGCCTGGCAGTTCCCCGAATATTATTTGCGAAGGGGGTTTAGAGGTGAAACCTAAGAAAAAAGGCATGACCTTGGTTGCAAAACAGAAAGCGGCTGGCTGGACATTTCTGATTCCGGCATCTGCAATGATTGCAATTATGAGTTTTTTCCCGATGGTGAAGGCGTTTATTATTTCTCTGCAGACTGGTAGAGGATTAAATATGAAATTCGCCGGATTTTCGAATTATGTGCGTATGTTTCAGGATAAAGTATTTTTACGTTCCGTAGGAAATACGTTCTTCTACCTGATAATTCAGGTACCGATTATGCTTGTACTTGCTATTTTGCTTGCACAGCTTTTGAACAACAGAGATTTGAAACTAAGAGGTTTCTTCCGTACATGTGTATTTCTTCCGTGTGCAACATCTCTGGTATCTTATGCATTGATTTTCCGTTTTCTGTTTGCTCAGGATGGATTTATCAATAACGCTTTGATTGGACTTGGAATTTTGGATACAGGATACAATTTTCTTGGAAACGCCATGAGCGCCAAGTTCGTAATTATTATCGCTCTGGTATGGAGATGGACAGGTTACAACATGGTATTCTACCTGGCCGGCTTACAGAACATTGAGTACTCCGTATATGAGGCAGCTAAAATTGATGGTGCCAACGGATGGAAGACATTCTGGAGTATTACCGTACCTTTGTTAAGACCGACAATTATTATGACATTTATCATGTCAATTAACGGTACATTACAGTTGTTCGATGAGTCAGTTAACCTGACAAATGGCGGACCGGCAAATGCAACCATTACAATGTCACATTATATTTACAATACATGTTTCGTGCGTTCTCCTAACTTCGGATACGCATCCGCAATGTCATTCTTTGTTTTTATCCTTGTGGCAATCCTTGCGTTTATCAATATGAAAGTGGGTGATACACGTGACTAAACAGAAAAATAAATCAATGATTCAGCGTCGTCTGATTCCTACGTATATCTTCCTCGCAATTGTGTCGCTGGTGTCGGTGTTCCCGTTCTACTGGATGATTATGGCTGCTACAAACAATTATGTTGATATTTCAAGAGGTAGATTAACATTTGGTACAGCGGCAGTTGAAAACTTCAAAAACTTGATTGATCAGCAACCGTTGGGATTGGCAATGAAGAACTCTTTCGTATATGCGATTTCTGTTACAGTAATCTGTCTGTTTATTTGTTCACTGGCAGGTTACGGATATGAAATTTACCATGATAAATGGAAAGATAAATTGTTCTCTGTTATCCTCCTTGGTATGATGATTCCGCAGGTTGCAACTATTGTTCCGCTGTATCGTATGTTTACAAAGGCACACCTGACTAATACGGCAATTGGATTCTTCCTTCCGATGATTTCTACACCGTTTATGATCATGATGTTCCGACAAAACTCACGAGCATTTCCGGTTGATATCGTTGAGGCTGCACGTATTGACGGTTTGAGCGAGTTTAAAATTTTCTTCCAGATGTACATGCCAGTTATGAAGTCCACGTACGCAGCAGCAGCAGTTATTACATTCATGAATGCTTGGAATGCATATCTGTGGCCGAAGGTAATCATGACAGATGGAGAGTCCCTGAACATGGTAATGTTGATCGCTAACATGACAGGTGGATATAAGCTTGATTATGGTATGATCATGATGGGTGTATTATTCTGTTCTATCCCGACTATGGTGGTATTCTTTGTACTTCAGAAACAGTTTGCAGAAGGTATTACAGGTGCTGTTAAATAGTATAAAACTTCTGAATTATAAAAACATTATATTGCAATTTTATGTAGCCCCACGGTGTGTCACCGTGGGGTTTTGTTTCGTAGGAAGAAGTGCTATGAAATTATCAAAAAAAGGTAGTATCTATGTGTGTTTTGATGTAAAATTACAGACATACACAGAAGAATATGTCATGCGTTGTGTGACGTGCATTTTGTAGCAGGAATGTTCCTGACATTTTTAGGTAAAACTTGAATTTGAGTTGCAGAAAGGAGTTACAGACATGAGAGTTAAATTTGATTCTCTGGTTTATGGTGGAGATTATAATCCGGATCAGTGGTTAGAATATCCGGATATTTTAGAAGAGGACATCCGTCTGATGAAAAAAGCACATGTAAACACGGTTTCACTGGGGATTTTTGCATGGGCAAAATTGGAGCCACAGGAGGGGGTGTACGATTTTGACTGGATGGAAGAAATCATCAACCGTCTGTATGAAAATGGAATCAGTGTATTCCTGGCCACTCCATCCGGTGCACGCCCGCACTGGCTGGCAGACCGTTATCCGGAAGTGCTGCGTGTCAATGAAATGCGCCAGAGAAATATTTTTGGACAGCGTCATAATCACTGTTATACTTCCCCGATTTATCGTCAGAAAGTGCGTCAGATCAATATGAAACTGGCAGAGCGTTTTGACCATCATCCGGGCGTATTGATGTGGCATATTTCCAATGAGTATGGCGGAGAATGCCATTGTCCGTTATGCCAGAGTGCATTCCGTAACTGGTTAAAGAAGAGATATAATAACGATATCAAAGAGGTAAACCGTAAGTGGAATACTGCTTTCTGGAGTCATGATTATCAGAATTTTGATCAGATCGAGAGTCCGACACCGTTAGGTGAGACATCCATTCACGGACTTGTTCTGGACTGGAAACGTTTTGTCAGTGATCAGAGTATAGATTTTTGCAAAACTGAGATTCAGGCACTGCGTGATGCTGGCGGCAAAAAACCTGTAACCACAAACTTGATGTATAATTTCCCGACCATTAATTATCATGAAATGGCAAAAGTGCTGGATGTGGTATCCTGGGATAATTATCCGCAGTGGCACAAAGGACCGGAACGCCTGATCGCTATGGATAACGGTATGCAGCATGATATCATGCGTACCTTAAAGAAAGAGCCGTTTATTCTGATGGAGTCCTGCCCGGGACCGACAAACTGGCAGTCTGTCAGCAAATTAAAACGTCCGGGAATGTTAGAGACTGCTTCTCTGCAGGCGGTAGCGCATGGATCTGACAGTGTTATGTATTTCCAGATCCGAAAAGGCCGTGGCGGATTTGAAAAATTCCATGGGGCTCTGATTGACCATTATGGAAAAGAGGATGAACGTACTTATCAGGAGTGCAAAGAGGTTGGTGCTGACTTAGAGCAGATCGATGAACTGAAACATTCCAATGTAAAAGCAGATGTGGCTGTTATTTATGACTGGGAGAACCGCTGGGCAGTAGAGGAAGCACAGGGACCGCGTAATAAAGGTGTGTTCTATAAAGAAGCGGTAGAGAAATCCTACTATGCGTTCCGTAAACAGGGACTGAACGTAGATCTGCCGGATATGACACAGGATCTTGACGGATACAAGATCGTGGTTGCTCCGATGCTGTATATGTTCCGTGCCGGATTTGAAGATAAAGTACGTAAATTTGTAGAAAATGGTGGTACTTTCATTCTGACTTACTGGAGTGGTGTGGTTGATGAGAATGATCTGTGCGTACTTGGTGGTACACCGGGCGGTTTGATGGATGTTATGGGACTGCGCAGCACAGAGATTGATGGTCTGTATGACGGCGAGTACAATACCGTAAAAGCAGTTGTTGGTGATGTGGCTTACAAGTGTGAGCATCTGTGCCAACTGGTAGATGTGAAGACTGCCGAGCCGTTATTTGTATATGGTGAGGATTTCTATGCGGGTACACCAGCCATGACAGTCAATGAGTTTGGTAAAGGAAAAGCGTACTATGTGTGCGCAGATTCGGAACAGAAATTCTATGATGATGTGTATGCTGAGATCGTGGCAAAAGCCGGGGTTGAGAAACCGTTGAAACAGCATATTCCGGAAGGTATTGAGGTGTCTACACGTCAGAGTGAGAACGCGGAATATGTGTTCATTCAGAACTTTAATAAGGTTCCGACGGCGTTTACACCGGAACTTGACGGGACAGAGGTGCTCTTTGGTGAAGTTACCGGGGAGATGAAGCCGTTCTCGACCATTATTTTGAAGAGATAATATGGGTTCCTAATTTTTCTAATTTAGGTTATTGACGAAATCGGGGAATCTTGCCTCGTCAGCTAACAATCGCTTGCCGAGGAAAGATTCCCCGATTACGCTCTATACATTGAGGAGAAGATGAATAAGATGGGAAAATTATGTGAAAATCAGCAGGAAATTTACGCGGCTTATCGGGTTGCAAATCTGCTAGGTGTATATGAGGATTGTTCGCCGAATGGTTTTTATCAGAGATGGAAGCAGAAAAACGCTTTTATGAATGAACAGGCGGAAGCATTTGGTCTTGGAAGTACGAATGGATTTATGGATGATGTTGAGCAGATTGTGGATCAGCGGCGTGCTGAGACGGAATGGAAGATTGAAGATGCATGGAAAAATGGAACAGCGGCTTTTGGTGCACGATATCTGACACCGGAAATGTATCTGGATTATGAGTTGAAGAGTATTCAGTTGGCTTTTGCAACATATAAGGGCGAAATGGTTGGAAATCATAAATGTCATGCTTATATCGAGGATGAAAAGCGGGCTTTTTATGAGAAGAATCAGGATTTGTTTATCCGATATCATGGTGATCTGTTTCCATATGAGGAAGTGGATCTGATTATTGAAAAATGGTTAAAAGTACAAGAGTATCAAGAACTTGCAAAGCAAATTGCTTCAAAAGTGCATGTCACTGAAAAGGATAAAAGTGAACTGTTGATATCAAGGACGAATACAGAGAATGTATCGGATGCAGAGCTGGATGAAGCAACGCAGTGGATCACTGATTTTGAAAAAAATTGGAATCGGATGCAGGAGGAGCAGTGCAAAAGAGTAGATGAAAGATGCCCGAAAGCTCCTGAAAGTTTGGAGCAAACTAAGAAATGTGTGGATAAGGAGACTCAGGATGCAAACAAAGTATCAGTGAATAGTGAAGCTCAGAATGGAACGCAAGGAACGGAAAATGAAGGCAGAATAGGGAATGGTGGACATTGTTATCATGTCAGCTCGCTCCGTGGTGATGATGCGAATGATGGAACAGAGCGTCATCCGTTGAAGAGCCTGTATGCTATAAACCGTTTGAAGTTACAGCCGGGCGATCAGGTGCTTTTAGAGCGCAGATCTGTGTTTGAAGGTCAGTTTTTACATCTGAATGTACAGGGTACAAAGGAACATCCGATTTATGTTGGTGCATATGGAAATGGTGCAAGACCGTTGATTCAGACGAATGGTCAGGGAATCTGGTATCAGGATTATGGAACAGAGCTGGATGCGCCGACGCATGTATACAAAGGATATGTGTCTTCTGCAGTTCTGTTGTATGACTGTGAGTATGTAACCGTGGAAAATCTGGAGATAACTAACTGTGGTGGTGTATTTGGAGAAGAATATTCGGCTCCGCACAAGATGAACCGCACCGGTGTGGCAGGAATCGCCAAGAATTGTGGTACGTTGCATGATATTCATCTGAACAACCTGTATATTCATGATGTGGAAGGCAATGTATACGATAAACATATGAATAACGGCGGTATTTATTTTACTTGTATGAAGCCGGATAAGGAAGAAAAAACAGGTGTGGCACGTTATGAAAATGTCAGTGTGCGTGGCTGCCATCTGAAACGGACAAGCCGCTGGGGCATTGCCGTTGGATACAGTTATAAATGCAAAGAATTTATGATGGCAGAGCTGCCGGATGAACTGTTTGAAAAATATGGTCATCACAATATTTACATTGCGGATAATTATGTGGAAGAAATCGGCGGTGATGGCATTACGGTGATGTATGCCATGAAACCATTGGTGGAATACAATTCCGGGGATAGCTGTGCGTTGGAAATGAACGACCGTTATTATAGCGAACCGGAAAATCGCGGCGGCAAGGTGGCTGCAGGTATCTGGCCATGGAAGTGCAAAGATGCGTTACTGACTTACAACGAGATGCGGGATATGCGTCTGAATCAGGACAGTATGGCCTGGGATGCGGATTCCGGAGACGGTACATTGTATCAGTATAACTACAGCCGGTTAAATGAAGGTGGATGTGTGATGTTTTGTCTGGAGGAAGCGATTCACAATGATTTTCGCTATAATGTCAGCATGGATGATCTTGGCGGAACTATCAGTCCTTCTGGTAATCCGGATGCGTGGATCCACCACAATGTATTTTATCACAGGGAAGAAGTGCCGTTTGTGCGGGCACGCATGGACGATGGAACGTATATCGCAGAAGAAAACGAATTTCATCAGATTTAGAAAAATTACCACTTTGAACTGACAGGATATAGTTTTAGCCAACGGGATGGAACATGTTTTGAACTGTGCGGAAAAATTGTGTCTGTCAGTCGTTGTATTATGCCGGAAAACTTGGTACAATGATAAAATAATGATCTAGTTACATTTAGAAAAAAAGGGGTAAACGCAATGAAAGCAAGAAAAAAAAGAGAGACAATGACCATTATTCTGGTGGTGTGCATTGTGATTGTGGCAGCAGTGGCCGGTATGTTTGGTCGAAAGGTTTATGCAAAACACAAAGAAGCACAGCGGCAGGAGAAAGTTGATGCAAAACTTGATGAGATCCAGAATTTAGGTGATGCGTTTGATAAAGCGAGTGACAGAAATGCGAAGCTTCAGGCGTTAAAGGATACGGAAGAAAGTTATGCTGAATATCAGAAACATGAAGGAATCATCAATGATTGTATCAAGCTGTATGAGTCTACACTGGAAACAGAACGCAAGTATTTTGAAGACGATTACAATAATACGATCAAGACGAATAGTGTGGAAGATATCAATGCGGAGACAGACAAGGATAAGTTAAGCACACTGGTTACGACACTGACAGATTTAAAAAAAACAATCCAGATCGAGTATGATACTTACAGTGTGGTAACAGAAGATAAGTATAATGAGCTGAATACGACCATCGACGGACTGATCACATCCTATACGGAACGTGCAGCAGCTATAGATAGCGATACTACAACAAAACAGCAGGAAGAAGAAGCGCAGCAAGCACAGGAAGCAGAAAATCAGAAGAAGCAGGAAACAACAACGAAGAAGACTGAGATTACAAATAACAATAGTAACAGCAATAGCAACAGTAGCAGTTCACAGACAACGACGACTACGAAGAAGAAAAAAAATACCTCTTCTTCAAGTTCCTCAAGCTCCAACAACTCAAATTCCAGCAGTTCAAGTTCTTCCTCCAGACCGAGCAACAGTAGTAGTAATTCTTCAAACTCTGGAAATTCCAGCAACAGTTCCAACAGTAACTCTGATAGTAGCTCAGGAAACAGCTCAAGTAGCAACAGCAATTCTGGTGGACTTGGAAATGAAGAAGGCGGATACTGGTATATTGATGAAGAAACCGGTGAATTATATAACTAATATCATTTGTTGAGTTTTTCTATCTTGTGAAAGTAATGGTAAAATCAATGTCATTTAGTTAACTGATTTTGACCGAAATGGTTGAACTGTAACTTGTTATATATCGAAAATACCGTTTAGTTAAGAAGTTCAGAAGCCAATGTACGG
>CAVEOS010000034.1:0-27571 GCA_963617435.1 Lachnospiraceae bacterium | reverse complement strand
GTTATGAGAATCTCGTATTTGTTACGAAAAATAATAAACCAACAACACAATTTCTTGTAGGTGAATGCATAGAAGGAATAATGCGCAAAATACATAAACATAATCCAGATTTAATTTTTGAGAGGGTTACACCACATTGTTTTAGACATACATTTGCGACAAGGTGGTTGGAAGCGAATGTACCGTTAAAAACAGTATCTCAGATATTGGGCCATTCACAATTGCAGCTTACAACAGATCTATACATGCATGTGACTACGGATATGTTGTTCGACAGTTTGGAGCAGTTTGAGCATAAACGGCATATTGGCTAAAAGAAAAATGGCACAGTAGTGGCACAGTAGCCCTAAAAATATGAATAGGAAAATCCCAGAAATGGCTTAAAATAAGGAGGAAACAGTAGAATGGAAGCATATAAACAGGAGTTCATTGAGTTTATGGTAGAAAGTGATGTTTTAAAATTTGGAGAGTTTACCCTGAAAAGCGGCAGAAAATCTCCATTTTTTATGAACGCAGGAGCTTATGTAACAGGTTCCCAGTTAAAGAGACTTGGCGAATATTATGCAAAAGCAATTCATGATAAATACGGGGATGATTTCGATGTATTATTCGGACCGGCTTACAAAGGAATCCCGATCAGTGTTGTAACAGCCATCGCATACAGCGAGTTATACGGAAAAGAGGTTCGTTACTGTTCTGACCGTAAAGAGGAAAAAGACCATGGTGCAGACAAAGGTAAATTCCTTGGAAGCAGCTTAAAAGACGGTGACCGTGTCGTTATGATCGAGGATGTTACTACTTCCGGAAAATCCATGGAAGAGACTGTTCCGAAGGTACGCGAAGCTGCAAACGTGGAGATCGTTGGCCTGATGGTTTCCCTGGATCGTATGGAAGTTGGAAAAGGCGGCGAGAAATGCGCCCTTGAGGAAGTAAAAGATTTGTACGGTTTCGAGACAAATGCCATCGTAACTATGGCAGAGGTGGTTGAGCATCTGTACAATCGCGAGTGCAATGGCAAAGTGGTCATCGATGACACATTAAAAGCGGCCATTGACGCATATTATGAGCAGTATGGCGCAAAATAAGCATTGCGGCAATGTTTATAAACAATCATAAAAAACAAATTCGACTTTTATGCAGGGTATTGTTTGCGCTGTATATCGCCGGTCTGGTATATTTTCTGTTTTTTGCAGATATGCTGGACCGTGTCGGAATTGAGCGCAGCTATCATTACAATGTAATTCTGTTCAGGGAAATACGAAGATTCATTGTATATGCGGATCTTCTGGGACCGGTGGCAGTGATTTCCAATTTATTTGGAAATATTGCTATTTTTATGCCCTTTGGTTTTCTGGTTCCGATCCTGGGCAGAAAAAAACGGAAATTCTGGTTCACAGCACTGGCGGGGTTTGAACTGAGTCTGAGTGTAGAATGCATTCAGCTTGTAACCAAAACCGGCTGCTTTGACGTGGACGATATTTTCCTGAATACAATCGGTGGAATGTTGGGGTATCTGGTCTACGCGCTGGTACAGCGCAAACGGGATCGGGATACCGATGCCAGAAGGCTGGGAGAACAGAAAAAGAATTAGTTTTTTCAGAGATGTAGTTGGATAAAAGAGAAAGCATTTTTATCTGATGGATACAGATATAAGGAGGCAGCGTATGGCAAGCAACAGAAGAAAATATTTTCGCCGGACACGAAAGACCCGGATGAGGGATTTAAAACATTCCCCTACCGGGATTTTGTCTTTTTTTACAGCAATGGCGGCTCTGGTGGTATTTTGTACCGCGGTGATCAAGTCATTTCTGGCGTCCGGTGAAGGCGGATATAAAGTAGGCGGCCTGGGATTGATCGGACTGATCCTGGCCCTTGGCGCACTGATCTGTGGGATTATTGCAGTGAAAGAGCCAAAGATCAGACCACTGCCACCAAGACTTGGCATTGTGTTTGGCGCAGTGCTGACGGTTGGACTTGGCGGCATGTACATATATGGTTTGATATAGAAATAAAAAAGCGATTTGGCAAATGTTTTCTGAATCGTTGAAAAATTCATTTTTATGAAACAAATACAAAAAATGAAAATAAATGATAAAAAATCAGTAGGAGATAAAATAATATGGGTGACAGCGTTTGGAATGATTTTTTAGACGAGACAATCGAAGAACGATATGAGCTGGTGGCAGAGCGTGTGGAGGAAATCAGCAAAGAAGCTCTGGTGCCGGAACTTTACAAAGGATATTTTACAGAGGCAGCAGCTTATCTGAAAAAAACAATGGAGCTGTGCCGGATGGCAAAAGATGGCACGTTGCAGCAGCGCAGCCTGGAGACCTGCAAGGCGGATCAGGAGCAGTTATATCATCATATGCTCCCGGCTTACTATGAGGAAAGTTATGCAAATCCGGCTTATGCAGTTGCTATTTTTGGTGAAAAAGAAGGTGAGCTGTTAAGCTTTCTGCGTGCAGAGCTGGATGTGGCGATCACTTATGCTTTTGAGGGAAAACTGGCAGAGCTGACCTTATTACTGGAGCTTTTTGTCCAGGTGTACAACTGCTTCGAAGAGGAAGATGTGCAGGAGGCAAAACAGACGATTTACTGGTATTTCCATGATTACAGTGAGGTGTTTGTGGAGAATCAGATCCGGGAAATGATCGATCCAGTGGACAGCCTGTACAAAAATATTATTATGAAAGCAGATCTGTCTGATCTCAGCTATCTGTATCAGTATGGATTTTATATTGGAGAAAATGAACTTGGCATCGCGGAATTCTTGAATGAACTTTCCGAGGAAGAGATTCAGTCCATGGCGGATACTTATACCGAAGGCTACCGCATCGGATTTGAGATTACAGGCAAGGATATCAAAAAGAAAAAGACGGTTCAGATCCATTATCAGGTTGGATTTGAGCGCATGATCCGTGCAGCCATCCAGAATTTTGAAAAAATGGGACTGCAGGCGACCATCAGCAGAGAGCCGTCCTCATCCTTCAATAACCGTGGTGGTTCCAAACGTGGCGCTTATGCAACCAGCGTAAACCGTCAGTATGACTTCGATCATAAGGAAGACAAAGCATTCTATTTTGATAAAGCATTTGTGGAGCGTCGTCTGGAAGTACTGCGCACTGTATTTGAGCAGCATAAGATTCAGGCAGCAGAGCATGGCGGACCGGCAGTTCTGGAAGTCTTTGGTGAGGAGCCATTTTCTCCGGAGAAAAAAGAGACTGCAATTCATTATCATGACCGTCAGCAGGAGCTGGTTGTTTACAACGCATCCATGTCCGGCCAGATCACAAATGAGTATATCAAAGGTGAGGAGCGCAGCTTTACCATCATCGCTTATCCGATTCCGGAGATTGGTGATAAATTTAAAGAGATTTTTGCAGAAACCGTTGTGATCAACACATTGGATTACGCAAAATATCAGAAAATGCAGCAGTGTATCATCGATGTGCTTGACACTGGTACAAAAGTACACATTACCGGTCGTGGCGGCAACCGTACGGATCTGACAGTAGCTCTTCATCCGCTGACCGATCCGGACAAACAGACCATTTTTGAAAATTGTGTGGCAGATGTCAATATCCCGGTTGGCGAGGTATTTACTTCTCCGGTTCTGGCAGGAACAAACGGAACGCTGCATGTATCAGAAGTATTCTTAAACGGTCTGCAGTATCTTGATCTGGAAGTTGTGTTCAAAGATGGTATGATCGAGAGTTACAACTGTGGAAACTTTGCAGATGAGGCACAGAACAAGGCTTATATCCGTGACAATATTTTGATGCGTCATGAGACATTGCCGATGGGCGAGTTTGCCATCGGAACCAATACAACTGCTTATCGTATGGCAAAAGAATATCAGATCGGAGCAAAACTGCCGATCCTGATCGCAGAAAAGACAGGACCTCATTTTGCAGTAGGTGATACCTGCTATTCTCATGCGGAGGATACCGCAGTATACAATCCGAATGGCAAGGAGATTATTGCAAGAGATAATGAGAAGAGTCTGCTTCGCAAAGAGGATATGTCAAAGGCATACTTCAACTGCCATACTGATATCACTATTCCGTATGATGAACTTGGTGCAATCACTGTGATTCGTCCGGATGGCAGCACTGCAGATATTATCCGCGATGGTTTATTTCAGGTGGAAGGCGCAGAAGAACTTAATGAGCCGTTATTGAAATAAGAATGTTATAAAAAATAAGAGAAGTATGTATAGAATTTTTGATGGTGCTGATAAATATATAAGTATCATTAGAAAAACAAATGAAACGAACAATATATATTAGCAACTCTTATAAAAAATATAACAATATATAATTGGCAAATTTGCATGATTCAAGGTAAGATGTAAAAAGAGTAAATAACTAATCACAAGGGATGAAAGGAGCACATACAAATGGCTAAAGTGGGAATTGTAATGGGCAGTGATTCAGATATGCCGATCATGGCAAAGGCAGCAGAAATTTTGGATAAATTCGGTATCGATTATGAGATGCGTATCATCTCCGCACATCGTGAGCCGGATGTGTTTTTTGACTATGCAAAATCCGCAGAGGAGAAAGGTTTCAAAGTAATTATTGCCGGAGCAGGTAAAGCAGCTCATCTGCCGGGTATGTGCGCAGCAATCTTCCCGATGCCGGTAATCGGAATCCCGATGAAGACATCTGATCTGGGCGGCGTAGATTCTCTGTACTCCATCGTACAGATGCCGAGCGGAATCCCGGTTGCAACGGTAGCAATCAACGGTGGCGCAAATGCCGGTATTCTGGCAGCAAAAATTCTGGCTACTTCTGATCCGGAGCTTTTAGAAAAACTGAAAGCTTATACAGAGGAGCTGAAATCCCAGGTAGTGGAAAAAGACGAGAAATTACAGGAAACCGGATACAAAAATTACGCGAAATAGTCGCTTTTATAAAAGAACATGAAAATATGTGCTGATACATAACGGAGGAATTCAGAATGGATTACAAAAAAGCAGGTGTAGATATTGAAGCTGGTTACAAATCAGTAGAGCTGATGAAAAAACATGTAAAGGAAACCATGCGTGCAGAAGTCCTTGGCGGACTTGGCGGATTTTCCGGAGCATTTTCTTTAAATAAGATCAAAGAGATGGAAGATCCGGTACTGTTATCCGGTACAGACGGATGCGGTACAAAAGTAAAACTTGCATTTTTAATGGACAAACATGACACCATCGGAATCGATGCAGTTGCAATGTGCGTAAACGATATTGCCTGCGCAGGCGGCGAGCCGCTGTTTTTCCTGGATTATATTGCCTGCGGCAAAAACTATCCGGAGAAGATCGCTGAGATCGTAAAAGGTGTGGCAGAAGGATGTAAACAGTCCGGCGCAGCACTGATCGGCGGTGAGACAGCAGAGCATCCGGGCCTGATGCTGGAGGATGAGTACGATCTGGCTGGCTTTGCAGTTGGCGTAGTTGACCGCAAGGATATGATCACAGGAAGCGAGTTAAAAGACGGCGATGTGCTGATCGGTATGGCTTCCACCGGTGTACATTCCAACGGATTTTCTCTGGTTCGTAAAGTATTCCAGATGGATGAGGAAACTCTGAATACATATCATGAAGAACTTGGAAAAACTCTTGGCGAGACATTATTAGCTCCGACAAGAATTTATGTAAATGCATTAAAATCCATTCGTGAAGCTGGCGTGACTGTCAAAGCATGCAGCCACATCACAGGCGGCGGATTCTATGAGAATATTCCGCGTATGCTCATCGATGGCAAACGTGCAGTAGTAGAAAAAGACAGCTACCCGGTACCGCCAATTTTTACAATGCTTGCAAAAGAGGGCGATATTTCCGAAGAAATGATGTACAACACCTTCAACATGGGACTTGGCATGATCGTTGCTGTTGATCCGGCAGACGTTGACAAGACCATGGAAGCAATCAAACAGGCAGGCGATACACCATACGTGGTAGGAAAAATCATTGATGGTGAAAAAGGAGTAGATTTATGCTAAGAATTGCAGTGCTAGTATCCGGTGGCGGTACGAATCTGCAGGCCATCATTGATGCCATCGCAGATGGAAAAATCACAAATACCGAGATTGCAACGGTCATCAGTAATAATAAAAATGCCTATGCCTTGGAGCGTGCCGCAAAGGCAGGTATTCCAAATCGCTGTATCTCTCCGAAAGATTATGAAGACAGAGCACAGTTTCACGAGGCACTGTTGGCATCACTGGATGAGGCGCAGGCAGATCTGATCGTTCTGGCAGGCTTTTTGGTAGTCATCCCAGAGATGATGATCCAGAAATACAGAAACCGCATCATCAACATTCATCCATCTCTGATTCCGTCTTTCTGCGGAACCGGATATTATGGTCTGAAAGTGCATGAAGGCGTGTTAAACCGTGGTGTAAAAGTAACGGGAGCAACCTGTCATTTTGTAGACGAAGGAACCGATACCGGTCCGATCATTTTGCAGAAAGCTGTTGAGGTAAAAAATGGTGATACACCGAAAATTTTACAGCAGCGTGTCATGGAAGAAGCAGAATGGATCATTATGCCGAAGGCCATTGATCTGATCGCAAACGGCAAGGTTAAGGTTGTTGACGGAAAGGCAATCGTAGAAGAATAATATACATAAGAATAAAAGCTGACGGATGTCTGAAATACCTTGTGAAAAAGGTAACAGCGTTCGTCAGCTTATATGGACTTTTGATATATCAAATGTGAGATGACTCTCAGATAGATCTATAAAACGTGAATAATAAAGAAATTGAGAGTATTCTTGAGAAAACACAGAGAATGTAAAAAGGAGAACTGACATGAAAGTACTGATCGTAGGAAGTGGTGGAAGAGAACATGCCATCGCAACAAGTGTGGCAAAAAGCAGTCGTGTAGATAAAATTTACTGTGCACCGGGCAATGCCGGAATCGGACAGATCGCAGAGTGTGTACCGATCGGTGCCATGGAATTTGACAAACTGGTTGCATTTGCAAAAGAGAATCAGATCGATCTTACTATTATTGGTATGGATGATCCGTTGGTTGGCGGTGTGGTAGATGCTTTTGAGGCAGAGGGACTTCGCGTATTTGGACCGAACAAAGCAGCAGCGATTCTGGAAGGTTCCAAAGCATTTTCCAAAGATTTAATGAAAAAATACAACATTCCGACTGCCGCATATGAGACATTTGATGATCCGGAAAAAGCACTGGAATATCTGAAAACAGCAAAAATGCCGATCGTTCTGAAAGCAGACGGACTGGCACTTGGAAAAGGCGTATTGATCTGCAATACTTTAGAGGAAGCAGAAGCAGGCGTCAAAGAGATCATGATGGATAAGAAATTCGGTTCTGCAGGCAACCACATGGTTGTCGAAGAGTTTATGACAGGCCGTGAAGTATCCGTATTATCTTTCGTAGATGGAAAAACAATCAAGATCATGTCTTCCGCACAGGATCACAAACGTGCAAAAGACGGAGATCAGGGATTAAATACCGGCGGTATGGGAACCTTCTCCCCTAGCCCGTTCTATACAAAAGAAGTAGATGAATTCTGTAAAAAATATGTGTTCCAGGCAACGGTAGATGCCATGGCAGCAGAGGGACGTACTTTCAAAGGTATCATTTTCTTTGGTCTGATGTTGACAGAGGATGGACCGAAGGTTCTGGAGTACAATGCCAGATTTGGTGATCCGGAAGCACAGGTTGTCCTTCCGCGTATGAAAAATGATGTAATTGACGTAATGGAAGCCTGCATCGATGGAACTTTAGATCAGATCGACCTGCAGTTTGAAGATAATGCAGCAGTCTGCGTTGTTCTGGCCAGTGATGGTTATCCGGTTTCTTATAAGAAAGGATTTGAAATCAAAGGTCTGGAGAACTTTGAAAACAAAGACGGTTATTACTGTTTTCATGCAGGCAGCAAGTTAAACGAGGAAGGCAAGATCGTGACAAACGGCGGCCGTGTCCTTGGTATTACTGCCAAAGGTGCTACCTTAAAAGAAGCCCGCGCAAATGCTTATGCGGCAACAGAATGGATTGATTTCGCAAATAAATATATGCGTCATGATATCGGTAAAGCTATCGATGAGGCATAATTTATGAAAAAAGCAGTTATTTTTGATATGGACGGTACGTTGTGGGATTCTGTAGATGAAATCGTGGAGTCCTGGAATAAGACTTGTCCGGAAATGCATATTCGCAGAGAACAGCTGATCGGTCTCATGGGAAAAACCATGGACTGTTTTGCAAAAGAGCTGTTACCAGAATATAAACTGGATGATGCCATGGAGATTATTCATGCCTGCGAGCGGGATGAAAATGAATATCTGAGTCATGTTGGCGCAAAATTGTACGGTGATATCCGTAACGTATTTGAAACTTTGCGTGATATGGGATATGAGATCGGTATTGTCAGCAACTGTCAGGCAGGATATATCGAAGTGTTCCTGGAGTATTATCATCTGGGTGATCTGGTGGCGGATATCGAATGTTATGGCAATACGCAGCAACAGAAAGATGCAAATCTGAAGGCATTGATCGAGCGTAACCATTATGAGAAATATTACTATCTTGGAGATACCCAGGGGGATTATAATGCGTGTCAGAAAGCAGGGGTTCCGCTCTTGTTTGCAGCATATGGTTTCGGAACCGTGGATGCAGATGTACCGCAGGTGGAGAGCCTTGAGCAGTTACCGGATGTAATAAAAAACTTGTAAAAGTTATGTATAGTATTTGGTAGGATTCTTTTTGATGAGACATAATTTAAGTTTTGTTAAGTTTCACCAGAGTGTATAAATAAGAAAATGAGTTATAAAAAAGCACTGAAAACCAATGAAATTCCAGGTCTTCAGTGCTCTTTTTTGTGCTAGGCAACAGAATAATAAATGATATTAAGTTTTGCTAAGTTTCAATGAGTTAGCTAATATTTAAATAGCAAACATCACATGTGCTATCTCTGTGCCAGATTTTGTCTTAAAAATTCGCTCAATAGCAGTCTGAATGGCCTGTTTGTCGGCATGATCCTCATGAAGATTTACGAGAAAATCTGCTTCTACCAGAATCTGGTAATCTAATCCATCGATATCACTATAAGTATGATGATGTCCGATAAGGTAGCAGACACGCTCAATCACTGCATCGGAATAAGAGCCACATTCCGTTAGCATCTGGCGGGCAGCCGCAGGACCTTCCTTTTCCTGAAGTGGTCCGGCAGAGCTGTGATATTTTTCTTCTGCAATTTTAATGCCGATGTCATGGAGAATTGCAGCGGTTTCTAAAATATGCTGTAACTCATCGGATAATTTTTCTGCGCGTCCGATCATGGATGCATAAGTATATACTTTTGTGTAATGCTGGATGCGGGCAGGATCGCCGGAGTAGTAAGCTAACATTTTTTGGATCAGTGTGTCATTCATCTGTGTTGTGTTACTCATGTTTTTTTCTCTCCTTTATGTGTATAACTTCTTTTTTATAAGTGTTGATTAATATTCAAGTCGAATATACGTGAAACTTGGTGCATGATTTCAGGGAGTTTAAAATTAGCCCACCGTTCCGGATAGTATATCATAATAATCATTCTCTGTGGTCAGATCAGAAATACTATTTATCAGCCCGAGGTCGATCAGTGCCTGAATCGTGTTTACACAGGACTTTGAAATCGAGAATGATGTCTCAAGGGAGGAATAGTAGTTGTCCGGTCTGTTATACTGAATCTTTGTGTTTATCGTTCGAACATTATAATTATCGGAATTATTGCTATTGTCTGGCAAAAGGTTTTTCAAAAATTGAATATCTCCGGAAACCTGACCGTAAAAATAGAAGCTGTCGTAGTAAACCGGGTTGTTTTGGGTATTATGTATGCCAAGTCCGGCAGGATAGTTTCCGGCAAGGATATCGGCCTTGATAGCTTCGTACAATATTTCCGTCTGGTGCTGATCCAGCGTGATATTCTGATCATTGTTGTTTGCGTCAACGTGGATAAATGTACCATTGATAAATGTAACGTCTTCATAATTGTTGCAGAGCAGATAACGGAGCAGATCATCATTACCGCTTTCCAGCTTGGAAATCTGGTAAGCGGGTGTAGAGTCATCCTGCAGATCGGCTTCTGTAACCGGAATTGTATAACTGCGCAGAATTTTGCGACCGTTTTTCAGATAATAGGTAATCTGAAAGTCAGTGATGTAAGAGTTTTCACCGGTGAGTGCAGAGGAACTGTCGCTGATTGTGGTAGTTACAGTGGAATATCCACCATCATCTGTACTTGTATACTGATAATCTGTATCATCAAGCTCATAAGAATAAGCCAAATACTCCTGTTTGTGATCGAGAATATTCTGGTGGATTTTTTCCAGAACTTCAAAGTCTGCTTCATCCGTGTATACATGTTCATAATCGGCATACATGTAAATGGCAGCAATCTGATCCGTGTCTGGGATTTTACGCTCAATATGGAAAGCATCACCTTTCAGCAGACCGCTTCCAATCAGACAGAGTGCAATGCATCCCGCCCATTCGATCCAGCGTTTCCGTGAAAATATGTGGAAACGTTTTTTTAAAAGCATTTCTGAAACAAAGAAGCTTACAAAGGAGCTTGGAATCAGAAATACAAATAATGCCGTTGTCATATGTGCGGTGTTGTCAAAGAGCAGACTGGAGAGCAGGAAGGAGAGACCGAAGCCTCCAACCAGCGCCAGCATCCAGCGGAAACACGGATGCAGCCATCCAAAGGCAACTACATCGCTGGTACACTCCAACTGTCGTTTCTGGTAAAACGAGTAAGCAAGGATTAAAAATACGATTGCGATGATGCAGTACAGCCCGATCAGCAGGCTTCCACGCATATGAATTTCATCCAGTGCGGTAAAATCTTCATTCATGGACCAGGTCAGGGATACGTGATCCAGCAGATACATAAATGGAGAAAGTACCGTATCTCTGGTCTCTGTCAGCGTATAGCTTACCTGATCGCCAAGGATTTCCATACCATAGCACATAGAGGAAATGATCAGGGTGGCAATGGATTTAATACCAATATACAGAAAATTTCCTACAAAATAGTAAGCAGCAGCGGCAACTGCATGTCCGGTGAGCATACAGCAGAATACCGCAAGTGTATAAAACAGGAAGCTCATACCCAGCAGGTAAAGCAGCCAGTACAGCAGATACTCCACGGATGTAATATTATTTATAATGCAGACCAGAAGGTTCAATAAAAAGGTGATCAGCTGTGGAATCAGCAGAAATAAAAAACCACTGATGTAATTGGTCACAAACAGTTCACTCCGCTTTACCGGAAGCGCATGAATCATATGGCAGCTTCGGGATGAAAACAGATAAGAAAAAACAGTGACTGCTGCTACCAGTGCTGCGAAGAAAATGACATACGGCGGTAAGTTTGAACTGATGCGTTCCAGCAGTGCTGTCAACCGGGTGGTAGCCGGTGAAGTGGAATCTGCAGACAGTGAGGTTATCTGGTTTCGTGTATTCAGAAACAGGCTTACTGTCATATTGAAAAACAGATATGCCAGATAAACTGCCCATACTGGCCAGAATCTTGTCATATTTTTGCGGAATATCGTTTTATTAAAACAAGATGTCTTTGATTTCATAATTCTTTCCTCCCATCTCATAAATAAAAATTTCTTCCAATGTGAGAGGAAGGATGTCAATCAGCATCGGATGCGTTTTTTCAAGAATTGCTTTGGCACGTTCCGGATTTCCCTTCACGATCAGTGTGTATACACGACCGGCATTTGACATATGCAAAATCTCAAAATCTTTTGGCAGAGTCGGCATGCCTTCCTGAAATGCCACCTGGATTTTGGAGATATTCCCCTGCAGATCGGAGAGGGAGCGCTCCACAATGATCTTGCCTTTATGCATGATCCCTACATGGTCGCAGACATCCTCCAGCTCACGCAGATTGTGGGAGGAGATCAGGATTGTCGTTCTGCTTTCACTTGCTTTTGATAAAATAATACTCCAGATCTGGCGGCGCATGACAGGATCGAGACCGTCCATCGGCTCATCCAGGATCATCAGCTCCGGCATGGCGCAGATAGAGAGCCAGAACGCTACCTGTTTTTGCATACCTTTGGAAAGACGGCGGATGCTGCGTTTTGTATCAATATCCGGAAAAAATTCCCGCAGCCGGTCAAAAAGTGCAGGGTCAAACTTTTTGTAGATGCCCTGATAGAAATTTTTCATTTCCAGTGTACTTGCCTGCAAAAAATAAAACATCTCATCCGGAATGTATGTAAATTTGGCTTTTGTTTCCGGATTGTCATACACCGGCAGACCATCAATAAGGATGGAGCCGCTGTCAGGACGGTAAATTCCGGTCAGATGACGGATCAAAGTTGATTTTCCGGCACCGTTTGGTCCGACAAGACCATAAATGCTTCCTTTCGGAACGTGTAGGCTCAAGTCATCTAAAGCTTTAAATCCATGGAATGTTTTGGTAATCTGTTCTGCCTGAATCATGCCTGAATCCTCCTTCCTGATAATGAATGGATACGGTTCGTGAGGTCATTTACCGGCATAGACAGGTAGAGAAGCTCAGACACGATTTTGTCAAACTGCGGCAGCAGTTCCTGCTGGCGAAGCTGATTAGTGTGATCTATTTCGGCTACAAAAGTGCCTTTTCCTGATAACGTATAGATGTAACCTTCGCTTTCCAGTTCCCGGTAGGCGCGCTGGATCGTATTCGGATTGATCGCCAATGAAGCAGCCATTTCACGGACGGAAGGCAGTTTTTCATGTTTTTTCAAAGCACCGCTGACCACAAGCTGCCGTACGTTATCTTTTATCTGCTGATAAAAGGGGCGCGTATCGCGATAATTTAACTGTATCATAGGAAGTCTCCTTATAAACAAAAATAAACGAATGGTATCAGCTGACTGTCGCACAGAAAATATCAGATGAAAGAGGATTTCTGTATGGCAAATAGCGTACTAACCGTGTTAATACAGTTAATATAGCACGCATACAGGGGACATACAAGGAAGAAGTGTGAAAGAAAATCTTAATTCTTTCGAAAGCTTAAAGAGTGAGAGAATACGGATCAATCGTCTGTCTGGTGCTGAGGGCACGCATTTATATATTGAAGAAGTATGGAGATCGAATGCAGAAAACAGCGGGTAAAAAGAAAATATTCACATGTCACAGCAGGAATGGGGAAATGTAAAAAGAGCAGGCGATTTTGCACCTGCTCTCCTGTCATTTCATAGGAAAGTTCGTCCTGTGAAATAAAAACGCTGATGAAATCAACATTGCTTAATCTTCTTTTTCCAGTTCCGCAACAATGTCATTTAACATCTGCAGTACGTTGTCCTCACCTACATTTTCAAAGTGTTCGGAAATGGATTCCAGTTTATCAAAAAAGCTTGGCTTTCTTTCACCTGTCTGTGTGTCACAGGAAGAACCACAGCTGTGGCAATTACCTGTACATCCGCCGATCGTATTTTCTGCCATATGAATTACCTCCTTCTTGTTTTGCACGGAACGTCTGTGAGAGATTAAACGTTCTACTGGTCAGTATAAGCTGCCATTTTTTTGAAAATCACTGCATATTTCGCAACAGGAACGCCGATGGCATTCTTGAAATACTACAGGATTTTGTTGACTTTAGTATACTATAATATTCTCTGCGTTTCTATAGAAAAAATGTAAATTTACAGATTTTTAACAGGACATTATTAAACGGAGTCTGTTCTAAAATCAAAAGTTATTTTCGGTGGAGCTATTTGTATTCTCAAGTTCTTCAATCAGATTTAGAAGAAATCCGAAAATATATTTGCGTTCCCGTCTCTGGGGAGGCAATTGGCGGATACACTGCGAGAGAGTAGTGGCAGCAGCATTTACCATACTCAATTCTTCGCTGAGCCGAAGTCCAAGTTTATCCATTTGAACCATCCAGCAGTTCTTTCTGCACCAGCAATTTATAGAAGGCAGGGAAATATTATCTTTTTTCGAGACCAGATATAATAGCTTTGATAGCAGAACCACTCCATATTTCTGTTAAAGATCAGTGAACTGCAGGCAGAAAATAACCGGGAAAAATATTCACGGTAGGAATTGTAATGGATAATGATCCTGACATGAAAGCCTTTATGTAACAAGGTAAGAACACGGGCGGTGAATTCCTGATAATATGTAACATCTTCCAGCAGCCAGGTATAATCTCCCATGTCAAGAAAAAAGAATTCGCCCGGCTCATTCATGGCTTCGGCATATTCCAGCATCCGGCTGACCGCTTCCCGACGGCCTGAGTTGCTGTCGTATATGGCAACCGGAATGGAAGAAAGATCCAGAATTCGGTTATTCTCATCGGGAGTGCGCCGTGGAAGGTTTGAAACCAGGGCTTTTCGGAGGAGTTGCTCCATTTGTACAGTATCATCCATCGTTTCCTGGGGGAACAGATCTGTCAGGACACTTTTAAGCTGACAATACTCAGCATGTTTGTTTTTTTCCATCAGACATTGAATGATATCATCGAAATATACCGATTTGCTGGACAGAGTCCTGCTTCCTGTTTTCCATTTGCTTACAAGGCTGGCATCAACATGAAGGGCCGACGCAATATATACAGTAGGAATATTCAGCCGTTCCATTAAATAGCCAAGAGTGGAGAGAGATTTTGATTTCATTTCATATACCTCGTTTATAAAAAAAAGATACCCAGAGAGGAACAGGATGTCCCACCTTTGGGTATCTTTTGTGTCTGCATTTGTCAGTGACATTGTACTGACAAAGGAACAGGTTTACTTGATTTTTCAAAAATATTATCCGTATTATAACATAAAAATACAAAGGTAACAAGTTAAGTAATTATGGAAAGAAGGAATGAGAATGAAATATGCAATTTATGTGATCATGGCGGGATGTCTGTGGGGAATCCTGTCGATTTTTATCCGTGTATTAAATGCTGTGGGATTTACATCCATGGAGTGCGTGGCATTACGTGCAGCATTTACTGCAGTTGTTCTGTTTGGATATCTTGTGGTGAGGGACAGGAACAAACTGAGAATCCGTTTGTCCCATATCTTATATTTTTGTGGTACCGGTATCTGCAGCATTGTCTTTTTTAATTTTTGTTATTTTCAGGCCATTCATATAATCGGTGGAGCGGCTGTGCCGGCGCTCCTGTTATACACGGCACCGATTTTTGTCATGATCCTGTCGGCAATATTTTTTAAAGAAAAGATCACAGGGCAGAAAGTGATAGCACTTGTGCTGACTTTCCTGGGGCTGGGAATTGTGACAGGAGCTTTCGGAGGTGGAGAAAGAGTGTCCGTAACGGCGGTCATGCTTGGACTGGGTTCCGGTCTTGGATATGCGCTGTATAGTATATTTGGAAAATTTGTTGTGGATTTTTACGACTCAGTGACGATCACTTTTTATACCTTTTTGATTGCAGCTGCAGTGACTGTGCCGACCTCAGGAGTCTTAAAACATATGGACAGTCTCTGGAATGGGACGGTTCTTCTGGCATTAGCCGGTCTGGCTGTGGTATCGACGGTTTTTCCGTTTTTGCTCTATACAAAAGGCTTAAAGGGTATAGAAGCCGGGAAAGCATCTATTTTAGCCACGGCAGAGCCATTTGCGGCTGCAATTGTGGGCGGACTTTTTTTTCATGAGACCTTTACATGGACAAAGATCACAGGCATGATCATGATCGTGGTTGCAATCATTTATCTGAATCTCTGGAATGACAGATCTTCGGAAAAAAAGAAGGGAAATGGGTGTTGAATTGTGCGTAAGTTCAAGGAAGTGTCAGATAACTGTCATGGTATCATTACTGACAAGTGGACAAAACCTATTGCAAATATAAAAGAAACTGACTATGATTGGCTCATCAGTTGAAAACAACATTTGATCCGGAGAAATGTAAATGATTGCAGCTGAGCACAACGAAAAAGAAAAAGATTGAGAGGAATGATACAATGGCTAATAAAGATTTTAAATTTGTTGATCACTATGAGTTTGACGAAGAACTGTTAAAGAAAGCATTTGCAGAAGCAAGAGAGATTTACAAAGAGCGCGGATTCATGCGGAAAATGGGATTTGGTAAAGCACCTGCAATTACCACCGTAGATATGGCAAAAGCATGGATGAGTGAAGGCCATCCATTTACCTGTAATCATTCCGATGAGGTTTGTGCGGAGGCATTAAAAGTTCTGGAAGCAGGAAGAAAGGCAGGAGTTCCGATTTTCCATACAACTACCGGTTATCTTGGCGAAAAACAATGGGATCTCCCGAGATGGAATGAAAAGATTCCGATGAGTTCACTGGATATTAACAGTGAGTGGATGGAGATCGATCCAAAACTGAAACCACTTCCGGAGGAGCCGGTTATTCATAAGAAATTTGCTTCCAATTTCTTTGGAACACATTTGGCACAGACACTGAATTATCTCGGTGTGGATACTCTGATCGTTATGGGGGCTACCGCTTGTGCCTGTGTAAGACACACTGTTATGGATTCTACAGGTTACGGATTCAAGACCATTGTTCCGGAAGGAACGGTTGGTGACCGCGTACCGGGTGTTGTTGAATGGAATCTGTTTGACATGGAAGCTAAGTTCTGTGATGTTGTTCCTGTAGATGAGGTTGTAAAATATCTGGAAGGAATCGACTCATCTGTATATACAAAACATGAGAGAAAATTTGATAAATAAGAGTTGACAGCAAATAGTATCAGAAAAACAAAAACAGAGAGATGATTTCAAAATATAGAGGGAGGGCAACGGCGCCGTTAAGAAGCGGACTGTATGCACTCCCTTTTGATTTATGAAATCCTGATAATGAAATGTGGCATATTTCAGAAACTGATATTTTTGCAGATGAAAAGGAGTGATTGAACATGAAAAGAATGGGCGTAGATGTAGGCGGTACATTTACCGATTTTATATATGTTGATGATGAAGGAAAAATTGAAGTATATAAAACATCCACGACACCGGCGGATCCTTCCATTGGTATGATGGAAGGTATCAACGCAATCTGTGACAAACTGGATTTGGATCACAGTGAGATTGATGAAATATTTCACGGAACAACGATTGCTACCAATATGGTTCTTGAACATAAAGGCGCCAGGGCCGGTATGATCACGACAAAAGGATATCGGGATATCATTCATATTGCAAGACATAAGAGACCGACTAATTTTTCTATTGTAGAGGAAATTCCGTGGCAGGAACATCCGGTCTGCAGACGCCGGGACCGTTATACTGTTTCTGAAAGAGTAGTAGCGCCGGATGGAGCAGAACTGATTCCACTGGATGAAGAAGAAGTAAGAGCTGCTGTCCGGAAGATGAAAGCGGATAAAGTGGAGGCGATCGCTGTTTGTTTTCTGTTCTCTTTCCTGAATCCGGCACATGAGCAGAGAGTAAAAGAGATTATAAAAGAGGAATATCCGGATGTATATATTTCATTAAGTTCTGAGGTTCTGCCACAGTTCCGTGAATATGAGCGTTTTACTACAACCGGATTGAATGCTTATATCGGACCGACGACATCACGTTATATCAAACAGCTGGAAAAAACACTGAAAGACCAGGGATATACAGCAAAAGTACATCTGATGCAGTCATTTGGAGGCGTGGCTTCGGCAGAGTCAGCACAGGAAAAACCAGTAAATCTGCTGCTGTCCGGACCGGTTGGTGGAGTACTGGGAGCAATCTGGACGACCAAATTAACGGATATCAAAAATGTCATCACATTAGATATTGGTGGTACATCTGCAGATATTTCAGTACTGGCAGATCTGAAACCAAGTATGAAACATCTGCTGGATACAAAAGTAGGCGGCTATGCGGCTATGGTTCCAATGATCGATGTAGGTACGATCGGAGCTGGTGGTGGATCAATGGCTTATATCGATGAGGGGGGATTCTTCCGTGTGGGACCACAGAGCGCAGGTGCAGTTCCCGGACCCGCATGCTATAACCGTGGTGGTACAGAGCCGGCAGTATCTGATGCAAATATCATTCTGGGACGTCTGGGTACCAAATTACTTGGCGGACGTATGGAAATCAAACCTGATCTGGCAGAAAAAGCGATCATGGACCGAATTGGTACTCCGCTTGGAAAAACACTGGATGAGGCAGCGCTTGGTATCATTGATATCATGAACAATAATATGATTCAGGAGATTGAAAAAGAGAGTGTCCGTCGAGGTTTTGATCCGCGTGAATTTGCGTTATTTGCCTGTGGCGGAGCCGGTTCCCTCCATGCATGCAGTGTGGCGCGTGAGCTCGGAATGAAAAATGTGATTGTGCCGTTGAATCCGGGCGCATTATGTGCAGTAGGTCTGGTAAATACAGATCTGATGTATGATTATTCGAAGACAGAGATGCAGTTATCAAGTCATGTCAGACTTGATGTTCTGGATGAAGATTATAAAATGCTTGAAAAAGAAGCATATGAGCGTCTGATTGAAGACAATATGAGTCCGGAAGACATTGTGATCCAGCGTGTTGCTGATTGCCGGTATGAAGGTCAGGGTTATGAGATGAGGATTCCGGTTATCGGAGGAACAGTCACAGAAGACACGATCGAGAAAATGAAAGAATCTTTCCATGAAGTGCATAAAAAACAGTTTGGCCGGGCATTTAAAGAAGTTGCGGTTGAAATCGTAAATATCCGTGTGATCGGTACCGGCAAGATCGAAGACCTGAAAGCACTTGAAATCGAGAAAGGTGACGGAGATGTCTCCAGAGCAGTTGTTGACAGCCGTGATGTTACATTTAAAGTGGAAGGAAAACCGGTTCATATGGATACAAAAGTTTATGACAGGGCTTTATTTAAGGCCGGTGATGAAATCCAGGGACCGGCGATCATCAACCAGATGGATACAACAATTGTTGTAGAACCGGGATGTATCGGACATGTTAACGATTATGGAATTATTGTAATCGATATAAATGAGGCCACTTTGTAGAGAAATGGCTCATGCAGAAAGGAATGATATAAATGAGCAGTAAAATGATAGAAGGATTAAATATTCCAAGAGTTGAAGTAGATCCTGTTACTCTGCAGGTTCTCGGCGGATCCTTTAAGATGATCGCCCAGGAGATGGGAATGGTGCTTTACAGGATGTCTTATTCCAGTATCATTCGTGAATCTGAGGATATCGGAGCCGGTATCGTAGACATTACAGGCCGTCAGCTGTGTGAGAGCGAAAGTACACCGATGCATGTAGGCTCTATAGGTGGTAATGTGCGTGGTATTCTGACAAGATGGAAACTGGAAGATATACATGAAGGAGATATCTTTATCCATAATCATCCATACTATGGAACATCTCATTCTCCGGATATCCATATCTGTATTCCGATTTTTTATAAAAGCAAACTGATCAGTTTTTCCTGTGTACAGGCGCATCTACTGGATAATGGTTCACATACTCCCGGTATGGACGTGTTCGCGAGGGATATCTATGCTGAGACCAGAATTTATTATGGACTGAAGCTGTATGAAAAGGGAAAGAGAAACGACCAGTTGTGGAGAATGATCCTGGATAATGTGCGTACTCCTTCTATGAATGAAAATGATCTGAAAGCGATGATCGCTTCAGCACAGCATGCTATCAAACGTTTCTGTGAACTGCTGGACAAATATACCGTGCCGGTTGTATTTTCCGCTATTGAAGACTGGATGGATTATTCGGAACGTATGCTGCGAAATGCGATCGCAAAAGTTCCGGATGGTACCTACTATGCGGAAGGTTATCTGGATAATGACGGCGTACACATGGACAAAATGTTGAAAGTTTGTACGACCACTACGATAAAAGGTGATTCCGTTACCATTGATCTGACCGGCAGTGCGGATGAGGTATATACCGCATTCAATTGTTCTTTTGAAGGAACGACCATGACATCGATTAGCTATATTATGCACGCTTTGTTTCTGGATGACGATATTTATCAGCAGTATATTCCGCAGAATGACGGTATGCGCCGTCCTGTTACGGTTATAGCACCAAAAGGATGTATCTTCAATCCGAACTTCCCGAGAGCTACATTCTCCCGTTTTAACCAGGCAAATCTGCTGGCTGACTGTGTAATGCGGTCTCTGGCTGAAGTAATGCCTGACAGGGTATCGGCAGGAACCAGTGCTCATATCCATTTTGTAAGTTACAACGGCTTTAACGATGAAAAAGGAGAGTATTGGGTATATCTGGAAGTTGATGAAGGATCTTACGGCGGACGTTATGGTAAAGATGCGATCGATTCCTGTGATGCTTTGGTAGCAAATACAAGAAATGTGCCGATTGAAGAGATAGAATGGCATTATCCGTTACGCGTGGAGCGTTATGAATTAAATCCGGAACTGGTGGCACCTGGTAAATGGAGAGGCGGTCTGGGTATCGTACGTGAGACCAGATTCCTGCAGGAAGGTACGGTTACCTGTGAAGGAGACAGACATATCGAATGCCCGAAAGGTATTTTTGGCGGTAAAGACGGAAGCCATGCAAGCCTGACGAAAAATCCGGGTACAGATCATGCAGTCAGCCTTCAGGCGAAACTGTCCGATGAGGAATTTTCCAAAGGAGATGTACTTCAGATCCGGACACCATGTGGAGGTGGCTATGGCAATCCATTTGAGAGAACCCCGCAGAAAGTTCTTGAAGATGTATTGGACGATTTTACAACCATTGAAGCTGCCTTATAATCATAAAAAGAAAAGATATAAAAAGCAGTGATGGAAAGGAGGTTTTTGTATGACTCCGGAGGAAAAGAAATTTATAGGCAGTACAGCATTATATGTGAAAGGTTTATCTAAAACTTTTGGCAGCAACCGTGCACTGGATCAGGTGGATCTGGTCATTATGCCAGGAGAGATCATGGGACTCCTTGGAAAAAATGGATGTGGTAAATCTACATTGATAAAGATTTTGTCCGGCTATCACGAACCGGACAAAGGAGGCGTACTTTACGTGAATGGCAGGGAAGTAAAACTTCCGCTGGCACCTGGAGAGTTTACAAAATACGGAATGAGTTTTGTCCATCAGGATCTTGGACTGGTTGATACGCTCACCGTTGCGGAAAACTGGATATTATCTGAGATTGCAACAAAAAACAGGGCGAAAATAGATTGGAAATCTACAAATAAAGATATTTAGGAAACTTTCCACCAGTATGGATTGGATATACAGCCGTCAATGCTCGTTTCCTCGCTGGGCCCGGTGCAGAAAGCAATGCTTGCCATTCTGCGTGCAGTTGTGAACCTGCATGATGCGCAGGAAGAGGGGCGTGGGCTGCTTGTGCTGGATGAGCCGACAGTATTTTTGCCTAAAACTGAAGTGGAGACATTGTTCCGTCTGGTCCGTTCCGTTGCCCAGCAGGGTATCAGTGTAATGTTTGTTTCCCATGATCTTGATGAAGTTATGAATCTGACAGATTCATTTACAGTATTAAGAGATGGAAAAAATGTTGGAAATGGAACGACACAGATGGTGGACAAAAACAGTGTTATTGAGATGATCCTGGGAGAAAATCTGAAAGAATATCATGTAGAAGTAAAAGATGTGATTTCATTTCGGGAAAAGAAACCGGTTTTGGAAGCAAAACAGATCAGCGGACGCATAATAAAACCTATGGATTTTCAGGTATATCCGGGAGAAGTACTTGGTATCACCGGTCTGGTAGGCTCAGGATTTGAAGAAATACCTTATCTGCTTTTTGGTGATGTGGCAGAAGGAAAGGGGCATATCATATTTGGCGGACAGACCTGTTTACTGGAAAGTTTTACTCCTGAGAAAGCGGTGAAGGGCAGGATGGCACTGATCCCGGCTGACCGGAAAAATCTTGGTGGTGTACAAAGCCTGGAAATCAGTGAAAATATTATGATGCAATCCATGAAACATTATCATCCATTTCATCTGGACAAAAAAGCGATGCGGAAAAAAGCACAGGCTCTGGTCAAGGATTATACCGTTTATCCGAGTGATATCAACCTGGAATTTTCGATGCTTTCCGGAGGAAATCAACAGAAGGTGCTCCTGGCAAAATGGATCCAGGAAGATCCTGAAATACTGATTCTTCATGAACCGACGCAGGGAATTGATATTGGAGCACGTCAGGCTATCTATAATCTGATAGAAGATTCTGTAAAGAAAAAAGGAATGACAGTTATTTGCTCCAGTTCGGATTATGAACAGCTGGAACAGATCTGTGACAGGGTGCTGATCCTGGTAAATGGCAGGATCATTGAAGAACTTGTGGGAAATGAAATTACAAAAAGCAGAATTACGGAATACTGTTATGCCAGTGATATCGAAGAACAGGTTGTGTAAGGTATGAGAGAACTAAAAAAGCCTGTTCCCTTTAACGAACGGCGAATGCCGGTCAGGATTGGAAGAGAGAGGAGGAAAGCGTGAAAAACGCGGATTGATATGAAAAATACAAAAAAAAGAGGAGGAATTTCACCTTCTTTATTATTACAGAAATATGCGGTCATCATTGCGTGGATCATATTATTTATATCATTTTCCATCTGGATGCCGGGCGTGTTTAACAGTGGTCTCAATATAAAAACGATTCTTGGTTCGCAGGCTGTTCTGGTTGTAGCGTCTATGGCGGTATTGATTCCGATCATTGCAGGTGATTATGATATGTCAGTAGCAGCAACACTGACCGTTGTAAATATTGTAGTTGCAAAATTGAATGTAGATATGGGTATGCCGATTGGTGCCTGTATTGTGATTGGTTTGCTGATCGGAGCAGGAATTGGTGCAGCAAATGGATTTATCATTACCAGATTTAAACTGAATGCTTTTATTGTTACCATGGGTATGTATACGTTCCTTTCAGGAATTGCATTACTGGTCAGTCTGCAGACAATTACTGGAGTAGATCAGAAATTAAAAAATGCTGTTTATGTGAAAAAAATAATGGGAATTTCACCGTCGTTCTTTTATGCATTGATCATTACGGTCGTTATTGCTTATATTCTGACAATGACTACCCCGGGAAAACGGATCCTTATCGTGGGACGTGGAGAAAATGTTGCCAGATTATCGGGTATTAATGTTGAAAAAACACGCTTTCTCTGCTTCGTATTTTCAGGTCTTATAGCGGCGATCGGAGGTGTTATGTATACTGGTGTACTGGGAGGTGGAAGTCCTACCGGTGGCCTGGGCTATATGATGTCTGCGTTTGCAGCAGTTTTTCTTGGTTCAACCTGTTTTAAACCAGGAAGATTTAATGCATTTGGAACAATCGTTGCAGTATACTTCCTTTCTTCGGGTACAAATGGGTTACAGCTTCACGGAGCACAGTCATATGTAACTTCATTATTTTATGGAGTAGCGCTGATCGTTGCAGTAATCTTTGCAGCTGTAGCAAAAACATCCCGGGAAAAGAGTGAAGTGAAGAAAGCAAAAAAAGAAAGTGCTGCAGGCAGCATAAAGAAAGAAAGTATCGCCTGAAAGAGCAAAGTGAGGTAGAATTATGAAAAGAAAGAAAATATTACAGAGATTAATACTGGTTGCCTGCATTTTAACTCTGGCAGTTGGAATGTCAGCATGTGGAAATGAGTCTTCGGGAGATTCTTCCCAGACATCAGCGTCATCTGAGACAGGAGTTGATATTTCAGATGTCAAAGCTGAAGTGGAATCAGTGACAGGTACGCCGGAGTTTTTTGCACAGGATTTTGGCAGTGTTGATGCGGCGGCAGCTTTAAACGGAAAGAAAGTTATGCTTGTTGCATATGATTCCACAAATGACTGGTGTGTAAATTATGTCAAGATGGCAGAGCCGATTTACGAAAAATTAGGCGCTGCTGTGGAAATTACATATTGTGATGGTACCTCCGACAGTTGGATCCAGGCAATTCAGAGTGCCGTAAACCAGAAATATGATGCGATTGACCTGTTTGGTATTTCAGATATTGGTCAGCTGAGCAGCGCTATAGAAGAGGCAAAGGCTGCTGGCATTTATGTGCAGGACAGGATTATATAACGACTCTGGTTATGCAATGTATTTTATTAACAGCGAAAATATAGATGATTATATTGATCCGGAAACAGGAAAAGCTTCTTACGCATATGATGGTGTGCAGGATGTATATTTAGATGGTTATTCTGAATTATGGGGCGTAGATCTGACAGGTGTTTTTGACAGCATCAAATAATGGGATCAGTTTACATGTGAGATCATAGAAAATTTATAGATCACCTTCAGGTTAAAAAATAATAATCTGAAGGTGATTTTTTAAAATAATAGGAAAGTTCGTTCTATGAAATAAAAATGCCACGCTATAATATGAAGCGCATTTTGGTTGAGAAATAGCACAAAAAGAAGTATAATAAAACACATGATTCGGGAAAAATCCCGCTACATAAAAAGCAGGATATTCCACTTGGAGTGAAATTTCGTTATATGGAAAAATTAGCGCACAGTGGACAATGTTTTTTGACTTTTTTACAGATTTTGAGAAGGAGTTTTTAAGTATGAGAGCAAGTGGTATTTTACTTCCGGTAAGCAGTTTACCGTCAAAATATGGAATCGGATGTTTTTCAAAGAGTGCCTTTGAATGGATTGATTTTCTGCAGGAGAGCGGTCAGACGTTCTGGCAGATTCTGCCGTTGGGACCGACCAGTTACGGGGATTCTCCGTATCAGTCATTTTCCACCTTTGCGGGAAATCCGTATTTTATTTCTCTGGATGAACTGATCGAAGAAGGACTTTTGACGAGAGAGGAATGTGAGTCTGAGCAGCTTGGAACAAATCCGTCGTATGTGGATTATGAGAAGCAGTATGAAAACAGAAATCCGCTGTTACATAAGGCCTATGAGAATAGCAAAAAGCGAAATGATGCGGAATTCCTGAAATTTGAGGAAGAACAGAAGGAATGGCTGCCGGATTATGCATTATTTATGGCATTGAAAGACGCTCATGACAAGCAGGCCTGGAATACCTGGGAGAGGGAACTGATTCGGAAAGAGCCGGAAATTCTTGCAAAATACCGGGAAGAATTAGCGGATGAAATCTGTTATTACGAATATCTGCAGTACTGGTTTTTGAAACAGTGGTTAAAAGTGAAAAAATATGCAAACGAGCGTGGCATCAAAATTATCGGTGATATCCCGATTTATGTAGCTTTTGATAGTGCGGACGCATGGATGAATCCGGAATTATTTGAGTTTGACGAAGATATGAATCCGATCGAAGTGGCAGGATGTCCGCCGGATGGGTTTACCGCAGATGGACAGCTCTGGGGCAACCCAATCTATGACTGGGAATACCATAAAAAACAGAACTTTGCATGGTGGATTCGCCGTATCAAACACTGTGAATTATTGTATGATGTGGTTCGAATCGATCATTTCAGAGGGTTTGATGAATATTATACCATCCCATATGGCATGACAAATGCGCGCGTTGGTGAATGGAAAAAAGGTCCTGGAATTGCATTGTTCAAAGAAGTAAAAAAATATGTGAAAAACATTGAGATCATAGCAGAGGACTTGGGATATATGACACAGTCTGTCCGTGATCTGGTGGCTGAAACGGGTTATCCTGGCATGAAAGTATTACAGTTTGCCTTTGGCGGTGGCAGCGACAACGAATATCTGCCGCACAATTATACACCAAACTCTGTTGTATATACGGGAACCCATGACAACGAGACTCTGATGCAGTATCTGGACTGCACACAGGATCATGTCTGCAACCATATTCGGGAATATATGAACCGTCCGCATGCATCCAATGGGGAACTTTGTGAAAACCTGATCTGGATGGCCATGTCCAGCGTTGGAAAATATTGTATCATTCCGATTCAGGACTATCTGGGGCTTGGAAAAGAAGCCCGGATGAACTTCCCGTCTACCCTTGGACATAACTGGGAGTGGCGTGTGCGCAAGGAGCAGCTGACACATGATCTGGCAGGGTATATTGCGCATATGACAGGATTGTCCTACCGTTGGAGAATTGATCCGCCGAAAAAAGAAGAGAAAGAAGCGGAAAAATAATGGAGTTAAAACGACAAAATCATGAATTTCCGCCGGTGTATGATGAAAATTCTGAAATATTGATTCTGGGAAGTTTTCCGTCCGTGAAGTCCAGAGAAATGCAGTTCTTTTACGGACATCCACAGAACCGTTTCTGGAAAGTGATGGCGAAGGTTTTGCATGAAAATGTTCCACAGACGATCCCGGAGAAAAAGGAGATGCTTCTTCGGCATCATATCGCACTGTGGGATGTGATCGCAAGCTGCGATATTGCGGGCTCGAGTGACAGCAGTATACGGAATGTGGTGCCAAATGATCTGGGGTATATTATAAGTAGAAGCCGGATCACCAGGATTTATGCAAACGGGGCGAAATCAAAGCAGTTGTATGATAAATATCTGGCAAAACAGCTTGGGATTGAGGCGGTGCAGTTGCCGTCTACTAGTCCGGCGAATGCGGCTTACAGCGTGGAACGGCTACTGGAATATTGGCAAAACATAGTGGCTTAACGAAAGGGAGCGGGGAATGGAAAATTATATAGTTATGATAATAGGGATTTTACTTTTGATAGTGGCTGTTATCTGGATGCTCATAGGAAAAGCAAGTACCGGGCCGTTTTTGATTTTGGCGGCTTTCAGTGGTGCCATGATTGAAGATGGTATTCACAGGATAAGAAAGAAAAAAAGGAAATAAAGTTTTTTGAGCTGAAGGTTTATAAAATTGGAACTGAATCAGCATGGTAGATACCATACATGTATTTTGATGAGGTATGAAATAATGAAAATAAAACAGCAAAAGCAGATTCATGAATTTCTGATGGAAGAACTTGGAAATGATCGAGGCAACCGAGTGTTTGGTGAGCAGGAAAAAGTACTCAGTACCCTGATTCATAACACGAAAGGCAAGTCGGAAAATCAGATGAAAACTCTGACACAGACAATTCTTCCGCGCGTTGCATTGTATAAAGTTTTGCTGAACAATGATTTTTCAGAGGAAGACGTCTATGCGTGTGTGCGAAAGTACATGCTGGAAAAAGTAGCTGCCAAAAAGCATGCATCCACTGCAAAAATGGAAATTGTGCCGGGATTTTATACGATTTACAGCAAGATATTTCTCAAAATCATGCGTACAACGGATTTGCAGGAAAATACACAGAGCAGCGGAAAAAATTACTATGATGTTACAATTACAAAATGTCTCTGGCATACGGCCTGCGTCGAAAACGGCTGCCCGGAGTTATGCCGCCTGTTTTGTGATGTTGATGACGTGACCTATGGCGGATTGAAAAAAATCGGTTTTACACGTACACAAACACTGGGTTATGGCGGAGACTGCTGCGATTTTCATTTTTTCAAAAAATAGCAGGATGTAGATTTTGAATTTTATTCGGTTGCAACCGAGTCAACCGTGACCGAATAAAAAATATAGTATCCACCTTTGAACTATGATGAAGTAAAGTCCATAGATCAAAGGAGGATGATGTTATTTATATAATTCTTCCAAATTAATTAATATTCGATTTTCTGCCTGTTCACAGAGAAAGCCTGATCTGGAAAAAAATCCATATTTATAATATTTCAAGCCGGTCTGTGTAACTTGGCGGATTTCATTTTGAACTATACTTT
>CAVEOS010000033.1:12581-27720 GCA_963617435.1 Lachnospiraceae bacterium | reverse complement strand
TACCGCACAAAAAGCGTACAGGAGTTTCGTTTTGAATTAAGTCAGGGCATTCGCAATCAGATATTTTTTGCCACTTTCGTGAAAAATATCGAAACACACATAAAATCAAACGCTATGACAAAGGCTTTAAAACAGCTGGTTTGTCAGCAAGTCTATCATTTATAAATTTGTAAACTGGTGTAAATGTATATATCAGTAAAAATAGGATTTGAAGAATTGGAGGAAGATGATACATGAATAAAATAAATCCACAGTCCTGGAAGGCGGATATGCCGGATTTCCGGGAAAAAACAAAAGCATTTTATGACGGCGAGATGAGCAAAGGTGACTATAAAGGTTATTCCGGTCGTTACGGAAGTTATGCACAGAAAGGCGGAAAAGCAAGTATGCTCCGTCTGCGCATGACAGCAGGCCGTGTGACAAAGGAAAAACTTACGTTTATTGCGGAATCCATTCGAAAATATAATGTAAAAAAAGCACATTTTACAACCTGTGAGACAATTCAGCTGCATGATCTGCAGCAGGAAGAATTATGTCAGATCATGGAAGATGCGCTGGATGTTGGAATTGTCACCATGGGTGGAGGTGGAGATTTCCCACGAAATGTTATGTGTTCTCCGCTGTCCGGTGTGGAAGCAGATGAGTATTTTGATGTGCGGCCGTGGGCGGAAGCAGCGGGTGAATATTTGATGACATTTATCAATGCGGAGAAAATGCCGCGTAAGTTGAAAGTATGTTTTTCTAATTCACCGAAAAACGTTCCGCATGCTACGTACCGTGATCTTGGATTTGTGGCAACAAAAGAAGGAAAATTTGACGTATACAGTGCCGGCGGACTTGGCAATAATGCCAGATTTGGTGTAAAAGTTGCAGAAGCGGTTGAGCCGGAGATGATCTTGCACTATATTAAAGCGATGTGGCTGACTTTCCGTGCACATGGAAATTATGAGAACCGTGGAAAAGCCAGAACACGCTACATGCAGGAAATCTGTGGTGGCGCAGAAAATTATGCTAAGGCATATCAGGAAAAACTGGCAGAGGCGCTGGCTTCCGGAGAAGATCTGAAAATATCTGTAGATCCGCAGCCGGTGAACAAAAAAGAGGACGGTGTACGGATTTCCGGAGCACGTATTTTACCACAGAAACAGACCGGATTATATACCGTGATCTGGCATCCGATCGGAGGACAGCCGAAGGTAGAAGAATTGTGTGCACTTTCTGATGTGATTCAGGAGATGGAAGATGTGGAAATCCGCCTTGCGCCGGATGAGACAGCATATATCATTAACCTGACCGGATCAGAAGTGGAAAAAGTGCTGGATGCGACACCGAGCAGTGCAAATACAGTATTTGAAACAAGTGTCAGCTGTATTGGCGCATCGATTTGTCAGGTAGGACTGCGTGATTCCCAGGCACTTTTGCATGCCTGCGTGGAAGCAGTTCGTGAAGCGGACATTCCAAACGGTGCGTTACCGCAGACCCATATTTCCGGATGCCCGTCATCCTGTGGAACTCATCAGACCGGTGTAATTGGATTCCGTGGTGCGGTAAAACGTGTGGATGATCAGCCGAAAAATGCGTTTGTGCTGTTTGCAAATGGTGAGGAGCGTCAGGGCGAAGAACGTATGGGACGTGAGATCGGAACTATGGAAGAATCCGTGATTCCACAGTTTTTGGTGGAACTTGGACAGACTGTGGCGGCTTCCGGTATGGATTATCTGAGCTGGGCGCAGGAAAATCCGGAAGGAATTGATAAAGTAGCTGAGAAGTATGTATAGTAAGCATTTTTTCTTACTTTGCAGGAGAACTGTATTATCGAAAAATGGAAGATATGGAAAATAGCTTGATTAAGCATAGAAAAGTAAGAAATTCCTTGCTTCTAATAAAAATAGCTATGGTAAAACTTGAAATTGAAATTAGATGAGGAGGAAAACACGATGGAGCGTCGGGATAAAATTAATTATTATCTGGATCTGGCTGAAATTGTGGGACAGCGCGGAACCTGTCTGCGCAGACATTATGGTGCCGTTATCGTAAAAAATGATGAGGTTATTTCCACCGGTTACGTGGGAGCTCCAAGGGGACGAAGAAACTGTTCGGACCTTGGTGTCTGTATCCGGCAGAAAATGAACGTGCCGAGAGGCGAGCGCTATGAGCTTTGCCGTAGTGTGCATGCGGAGGCTAATGCTATTATCAGTGCATCCAGAGGAAAAATGATCGGAAGTACATTGTATCTGGTTGGAAAAGAAGTAGACACAGGGGAATATGTAAAAAATTCCAACAGTTGTTCCATGTGCAAACGAATGATCATCAATGCCGGAATCGACCGGGTGTATATTCGGGATTCCAAGGATGAGTACCGCATGATTCCGGTGCAGCAGTGGATTGATGATGATGAATCTCTGGCAGGAACTTTTGGATATTAGAGCAGATGTCATAGATAGAAAGTTAATGAAAACTAAGTAAAAGCGATATGAAGAAACTGAAATCGAAATTGAAATCAGGATAAAAATAAGGCAGGTAAAAGAGACGTATGATACAGGATATTGCACCATTTCATTTTAATAACGAGTGGCATAAATTACAACCGGAGGAAAACGACTGGATCATTTGTATGCAGGAGCGGAAAATATTGCTGCGGGGAACAAAGGAAGATATATCTTTTCCACGTTATCATGAATTAAAGGAACAGGTGCAGAACGGAGATCGGTTTGTGTATCTGTTTGCAGTCGGTGAGGAACGTTTTTTCCTGTATCAGCAGCATCAGTACAAAGAACGGGAAGAACTGAATCTGGTGCATTTGGGACAGCCTGGTGCGAAAAAACAGCAGGAGGATTCTGATAAACAATCTGACACGGAAAAACAGCAGAAAGATTTTGCTGATCAGTTGGAGAAACAATCAGAATTTCACTACGAAACAACCAGATATTTACGTGGTGCGGCACCACAACATTTGTGCTATGCAGGTCTAGTCGGCGCACAGTTAGCAGGCTGGTATGCGGCACACCGTTTTTGCGGCGGATGCGGAACCCGCATGATCCCGGATGAGCGGGAACGAATGATGCGCTGTCCGGTTTGCGGTCAGATGGAATATCCGAAGATTTGTCCATGTGTGATCGTCGGAGTAATGCACAAAGGGAAAATTCTGGTCAGCTGGTACAAGAATGGTTTCCGTGATCATTATGCACTGATTGCCGGTTTTGCGGAGGTGGGTGAGACCATCGAGGAAACCGTTGCAAGAGAAGTGTACGAGGAGATACATTTGCATGTGAAAAATCTGCGTTATTATAAAAGTCAGCCGTGGCCATATTCAGAAAGTCTCCTGTTTGGATTTTTCTGTGAACTGGATGGAGAGGATCATATCATCATTCAGGAGGACGAGCTTGCCATGGCAAAATGGGTGACACCGGAGGAAATTTTTGAGTCATCGGATAATTTTTCCCTGACAAATGAGATGATCTGTAAATTTAAAGAGGATATGACGGAGCACAAAAAACTTTGCTTGTAAGATAGACTTTATATGTAAAGCAGGTGAACTGTTTAAAATTATTTGGGAGTAAAGATAAAAATAAGCGATAGAAACGGTAGGAGCATAGAAAACAATATGATAAAACAGGAAAATCTGGCAATTGTAACATTGAAAAAAGGAGAAGGACGTACCATCAAAGCGGGCGGTGCATGGGTGTTTAATAATGAAATTGAAACCATTACCGGACGTTTTCACAACGGAGATATCGTGCTGGTGCATGATTTTGACGGTTATCCGATGGGAAAAGGCTACATCAATCAGAATTCAAAAATCCGTGTGCGTCTGCTGACGAGACATGTGGATCAGGAGATTGACGAGGCATTTTTCGAGATGCGTCTGCAGAATGCATGGAATTACCGCAAAGATATGGTGGATACTTCTTCCTGTCGACTGGTGTTTGGCGAGGCGGATTTTCTGCCGGGAATCGTAATTGATAAGTATGAAGATGTGTTGGTAATGGAGTGCCTGACTCTTGGCATGGAGCGCTATAAAGAACTTCTGACGGATCTGATGAAACAGATTCTTGCAAAGGATGGCATTCAGATTCGTGGCGTTTACGAGCGCAGCGATGCGAAAGAGCGGGAAAAAGAAGGATTGAGCCGTGTAAAAGGTTTTATCGGAGAAGAATTTGATACCAATGTGGAAATCGTGGAAAACGGTATACATTACATGGTGGATGTGGTAAATGGTCAGAAAACCGGATTTTTCCTGGATCAGAAATATAACCGTCTGGCGATTCAGAAGTTATGTAAAGGAAAACGTGTGCTGGACTGCTTTACCCACATGGGAACTTTTGCATTGAATGCAGGAATTGCGGGAGCAAGTGAGGTAACCGGACTGGATATTTCTGAATTTGCGGTAGAGCAGGCAACGGAAAATGCAAAACGCAATGGCTTGAGTGATACAGTAAAATTCCGTGCGGCGAACGTACTGGACGAACTTCCGAAGCTGGCAGCAGCTGGAGAAAAATACGACGTGGTGATTCTGGATCCGCCGGCATTTACAAAATCCCGTCAGGCAACAAAAAATGCAATCAAAGGTTATCGTGAAATCAATATGAAAGGCCTGAAACTGGTCAAAGATGGCGGTTATCTGGCAACCTGTTCCTGCTCTCATTTCATGACACAGGAATTGCTGGCAAAAACTATTCGCGAGGCAGCACGCACCACACATAAGAGACTGCGCCAGGTGGAATTCCGGACACAGTCTGCGGATCATCCGATTTTGTGGGCGGCAGATGAATCATATTATCTCAAGTTCTTCATCTTCCAGGTTGTTGATGAGAAATAATCAGAAGAATGCTTATTTTATAGGGATTCTGGAACATTTCTCTGATATGAAATAAAAGACTGACACACCTTTTGACACATTAGTTATAATTTTATAGAAAAGAAGATGTTTTGTATCAGTGTTTTAGAAAGTTTTTATGGTTTTTTCATGGAAAAGACAAGGGTATATGTTACAATTATTATAAATATGGGGATTTCGAAGGTAAGGAGAATTATTCAAAAAATGGATGAGAAAGTGAAAGCAACAGATACAGAACAAACAGTAAATGAAGAAACCACAAGTTACCTGCCTCTGGCGGCCGATCAGCTGGATCTGGCGAAACAATACAAACAGATGATGATGTTTTATGAGGCCGGAATCCGTCAGCTGACGACGAAACTGCAGATTTTAAACCGGGAGTTTGAACAGAGCAACGACCGCAATCCGATTGAAAATATCAAAAGCCGTATCAAATCCGCGGAGAGTATCGCAAAGAAGATGGAGCGAAAAGGTTTGCCGATGACGTTAAGCTGCCTGACCAATAATATTTATGACATTGCGGGCATTCGTGTCATCTGTCCGTTCATTACAGACGTGTATGAGGTGGCCCGGATGCTGCTCAGTCAGACGGATGTGGAATTAGTACAGGTGAAAGATTATATTCGTGAACCGAAGGAAAACGGTTACCGCAGCCTGCATCTGATAGTAAAGATCAATGTATTCTTTTCTGATGGCATGCGTCAGGTACCGGTGGAAGTGCAGATGCGGACCATTGCCATGAATTTTTGGGCAAGTACCGAGCATCAGCTGCGTTACAAAAAGGATAAGGTGTTCACACCGGAGATGCATGAACGACTGAAAAAATGTGCGGATATCATGGCGGATGCGGATTATCAGATGCAGAAACTTGCAGAAGAGATACATTTCTGATATGATGTGCGTCGGTACATGAAAATAATGCTATGATTATAGTATAAAATAAGAAAATGAAGATGAAATGACTGCTGTGATCCGGGAGAATTTGAGATAACTTTATGAGTGAAAAATATACAGATAAAAAGACTATAAGTAAAAATCATGCCGTGCAAAAGCATGGCAATGACAATAAGATAAAAGACGGTGCAGCCTGTAAGGTTGCAAAAAAATGTGGCGGATGCCAGTATCAGGGTGTCTCATATGAAAAACAGCTGCAGGACAAGCAAAAAGCAGTCCGGCAGTTAATGCAGCCGTTTTGTAAAACCGAAGAAATTACCGGAATGAAGGATCCATATCATTACCGAAACAAAGTGCATGCAGTGTTTGCGCGGAAAAAAGACGGTACGATAATTTCCGGTGTTTACGAGGAGGGCACACATCGGGTCGTTCCGGTGGAAGCCTGTCAGATCGAGGATGAAAAAGCAGATGCCATCATCAATGACATTCGCGGACTTCTGAAATCTTTTAAGATAAAAATATATAATGAAGATACCGGCTATGGTCTTTTACGCCATGTGCTGATCCGCCGTGGATTTACCACTGGTGAGATCATGGTCGTTCTGGTGCTGGGTTCTCCTGTGATGCCGTCAAAGAATAATTTTGTCAAAGCATTGCGGAAACTGCACCCGGAGATTACAACTGTTGTGCTGAATGTAAATGACAAGCGCACCAGCATGGTACTTGGTGACCGAGAGACAACGATTTACGGAAAAGGTTACATAGAGGATGTGCTGTGTGGACTGACGTTCCGAATTTCTTCCAAATCTTTTTACCAGATCAATCCGGTTCAGACGGAGAAGCTGTATGGAAAGGCCATGGAACTTGCAGGTTTGACAGGAAAAGAGCGTGTCATTGATGCGTATTGCGGCATCGGAACCATCGGTATGGTCGCTGCAAAATCCGCAAAAGAAGTCATTGGTGTGGAACTGAATCCGGATGCAGTGCGGGATGCCATCAAAAATGCAAAACGCAACCAGATGAAAAATATCCGTTTTTATCAGGATGACGCCGGACGATTTATGGAGAAAATGGCGGCAAAGGGTGAAAAGGCAGATGTTGTATTTATGGATCCGCCAAGAAGTGGAAGTACGGAGCAGTTTATGAAATCCGCTGTGACACTGGCACCGCAGAAGATCGTATATATTTCCTGTGATCCGCAGACCCAGGCGCGGGATCTGAAATATCTGACAAAGCATGGATATAAAGCGATGGGGGCCTATCCGTATGACATGTTCCCGTTCACGAAGCACGCAGAAAATATCGTGCTTCTGGTGAAAAATCAGAAATAAAACAGATAAATACCAGACGATAATGAAAAATCGGTGGTATTCTTTTGCAAAAAAATCTGGTACAATTAAATTCAACGATTTAACTAATTGATCAATAATTCATCGGGAGAATGAGTTTGGCGAAAGAGAATTATAAGATAGACAAAAAGAAGAAAATTATATTTTATATCCTGATGTTTGCGATTTTATGCTGGTTTGTGATCGTGGAGGTTTTCGGGACAAATGAGCGGGACAGTAGTGAACGCATCCGGGATCTTACTTATCATGGAACATTTACCTGGGAAAAATCGGATGGAAGTATGGAACAGATTGAGATACCGGGAACCTATGATGTGGCGGCCGGGGAGACAATGGTGCTGACAACGCAGCTTCCTAAAGATTACGATGCGTCAACGCTGACCATTCGTTCCTCTCTTCAGGATGTACGTTTTTATGTGGATGGTGAGCTGAGATCAGAATATGATACCTCGGATACCAGACTGGCAGGAAAAAATTCAGCCAGCCGGTATGTGTTCTGTCCGACTTCAGCGAAAGATGCCGGGAAAGAAGTGCGCATTGAGCTGACCACGCATACCGGGAAATATGCCGGTGTGGTGAATACTGTTTTCTGTGGTGAAAAAGCAGAAATCTGGGAATACATATTTGATTCCTATGGACTGGAGACGGTCATCGCGTTTTTCCTGTTATTTGCAGGAACGGTCACGGTGATATTCAGTATCGCGCTTGGAGTGGTATATCATTCCAAATTTGATATGGAATATCTGGGCTGGTGCATTATCATGGCGGCCGGCTGGATGATTGGAGAATCAAAGCTGAGACAGTTACTGGTGCCGAATTCTTCGGCGCTGGCGGCTTTGTGTTTTATTATGATTATGTTGTCTCCGCTGCCAATCGTGTACTATATTGACAGCATGCAGAATGGAAGACATCAGAAGTTGTTTTCCTGGATCGGGTATGTGGCAGCAGCGAATTTCGTGGTCTGTTGCGCACTGCATCTGACCGGAGTGGCAGATTTTATCCAGACAATGCCGGTGGCACATACAATCCTTGCATTGACACTGGTACTGGTGATCGGAACCGTGTGTTATGATCTGTATCATGGATATGTCCGCAAAAATCGCTATATTGTGATTGGCATACTTGTTGCAATCATATCAGTGGTGGGTGAATCGGCATCAGTATACTTTGTGATATCTATTTCCGGCATTTTTATGGGAATCGGTATGATCGTGTTGCTGTTTGTGAATCTGGTCAGAACGATACGCAATGTACAGGATATGGAAAATATCCGCCAGCGACAGGAAATGAAAAAACGCAGAAAGCAGATGGAGACAATGTCTTTGCAGCTGATGCAGACTTTATCGACGACAATAGAAGCGAAAGATGAGTGTATCAGGGGACATTCTCATCGTGTGGCTGAGTATTCGGCTCTGATCGCCCGGGAACTTGGATGGAAACAGAGGGATATTTCAAATCTGCGCAATGCGGCTCATTTGCATGATATTGGAAAAATTGGTATTCCGGATGCAATCCTTAGCAGGCCGACAAGGCTGACGGAAGAAGAATATGCGGTGGTGAAGGAACATACAGTGATAGGCGCAGAAATTTTAAAAAATATCACGCTGATCAATCAGGCGATGGAAGTCGCAAAATATCATCATGAACGATATGATGGAAACGGATATCCTGAAGGGTTGAAGGGAGATGAAATCCCGTTGTCAGCCAGGATTGTGGCAGTGGCAGACAGCTATGATGCAATGCAGTCCAGAAGAAAGTACCGTAATTCTCTTGAAACAGAGGACATTTATAATGAAATAGCAAAAAATCGGGAAGTGCAATTTGATCCTGTGATAACAGATGCTTTTTTAAAACTTTTGCGGGAAGACAGACTTGTGATTGATGAAGAAAAGCGCGGAATGGATGTAGAATACAGTACTGCAGATATGGAAATGGAAATAGAAAAGTTTATTTCAAATGTCATGGCGACTATGAGAACGCAGGAGGACAGTGAGGGATTTGACTTCCTGACAGGGCTTCTTATGCGTAACCGCGGTGAGAAGATGGTGGCACAGTTTATGCAGCAGGATGACGGTTATCTGGTTTTTATGGATATGGATAATCTGAAAAAGATTAATGATATCTATGGACACAAAGCAGGCGACCGTGCATTGAGGCGGCTTGGTTCCCTGTTGCTTGAGTATACCCAGAATTCCGTGGCATGCCGTCTGGGCGGCGATGAATTCCTGATGTTTGTACCGGAAGTTTCGAAGGAGAAGATATCTGAAATCGTAAGTAGTATTATCGGAAAATTCCGGGAAATCCGGGAAGAAGATGTGGAAATTCGATATGCGTCTGTTTCGGCTGGAATTTGTGAGACAGTCAAAGGAGATGCTTTTGAAGAATGTTATTCAAAAGCAGATAAAGCATTATATTATGTAAAACAGAATGGAAAAGACAATTTCTTCTTCTACCAGCAGATAGAAAGCCAGAACATGATAGATTACGGAACAGGAAAAGACTTGGCGCTGATTGCGAAAGCTTTGCGGGAAAGCGGAAATTACACCGGTGCACTGGATCTGGATTATCGGGAATTTGCAAAAATTTACGAGTATATGAATCATCTTGGTGAGCGTTACAAATACCGGTGTTATCTCGTTATGGTTACCATGGACACCACACCAGATTATGTGATGTATATTGAAAACATTGAACGTGCGCTGGAAAGTATGGAACAGGCAATCCGGCAGAGAATCCGAAAAGTAGATGTCTGTACCCGTTACAGTTCCATGCAGTATCTGATCATTCTGTTTGAGGCAGACGAGACGCAGATACCGAAAGTTATGGACCGTATTTTCATGCAGTATTATAAACAGTATGATAGGAGTAATGTTATTCCGAAGTATGAATATATTCCGATGATGGAAGAAAAAGAGGAGCAGTGATGAGATCACTGCTCCATTGTTTCAAGCTTTTTTTTAAAACAATATTTCTTAAAGTTCCAGAATATTATAGAAAGTACGATGGCGATACCATCGGTCAGTGACTGACCAAATGCCACACCGTTGATGCCAAACAGTGCGTTCAGCAAATACAAAAGCGGGATAAAAAGCAATCCCTGACGGAGTACGGAGAGAATAGTGGCATAAACAGCGTTGTTTGTGGACTGCAGACAGTTCATGTTTGTAAACAGAATGCCGATAAAAGGTCCGGACAAAATGTAGCCGATCAGCATTCTGACACCGTAGTAAACAACATCAGAATCACTGATAAAAATACGGATGATCGATTCACGAAAGGCAAAGAATGCTGCGGCAGACAAAATACCGATGATAACGCAGCACTTTTTGGTAAAACGGTCTACTTCGATGAATCGCTTTTGATTTCCTGCGCCATAGTTGTACCCAAGGAGAGGCTGTACGCCATTTGCCAGACCCATCTGGAGAAAAGTGACAAACATATTTGCCTTAAATACAATACCAATGGCGGCTACCGGAGCATTTCCGTATGCAACTAGGATCTGATTTAAAATGATCATGGATACACTCATCAGTGCGGAAAAAATAGCAGTGGGAAGTCCTGTGGAACATACACCGGTAAAAATGCGGTTCTTACAGGTAAAGTATTTTGCGTGAATGGAAAATACTTTGCTTTTTTTTAGAAAATACCAGAGGAAGTAAAGGCTTGCCAGTATATTTCCAATTGTGGTGGCAATAGCTGCACCTGCAACGCCCATACCAAGACCGCTGATAAAGATTGGATCGAGGACGATATTTGCAATCGTTCCGATCATACTGCCAATCATGGCTTCCTTACTTGCACCTTCTGCACGGACCACAAAGCTGGAGGCTGCGGACCAGATAATAAACGGGGCACCGTAAGCAATGTGGAAAGTATATCCTTTTGCAAGCTCATAAGTCTGGGTATTGGCACCAAATAGATGCAGAATCAGGTTCATAAACAGGTATAAAATCAGCATGAATATAATACCAACGATGAATGAACCGTATGTTATAAATGCAGACGTGTTTTTGACCCGTTTTTCATTTCTCTCCCCCAAAGCCATGGAAGCAATGGCACTTCCACCCATTCCAAACATGTTTGCAAAGGCCATCAGTAAGATAAAAATCGGGTTTGTAAGTCCGACGGCGGCGACTTGCAGGGCATCACCGGTCTGTCCGACAAAGAAGGTATCTGCCATGTTGTAGACAACGGTTACCAGACTGCTGATAACACTTGGAATGGCCATTTTAGCAACGGCTTTGGAAATTTTCATGCTGCTCATCAGTTCGTGTTCGGCAGAGGCAGCAGTTTGTGATGAAGTTGTTGTTTCTTTCATATTTTAATGATTCTATCCTTTCGTAAGTGTATCGTGAAAAATCCCATTACAGAAATTACAGCGATTGCTGATCGAGATTTTTTAACATTTTTTTAGCCAGACGTAGAAATTCCTGTTGTTCTGAGTCAGTGAGATCTGTAAGAAGCAGGTTTTCTGTTTCGGTAATCTGGGTACGGAGCTGATCCTGAATGCTGGCTGCTTTTGGGGTAAATACAATTCGCTTTAAACGTGCATCCTGAGGATCCGGTTCCCGGCAGATCAGTTCCTTCCTTTCCAGGGTTTTTAATACTTCTGTGGCAGTAGAGGGCCGCAGACCAAATTCTTTTTCGATATCTTTCTGATAAATATTGTGTGTGGCAGATTCAATCAGGATATAATCGAGAATCGTTCCCTGGGTACCGGTAATTCCGATGGCTTCCTGTGCCAGATGAGAACGTCTTCGTAAACGATTTGAAATCCGGTTGATCATTTTTCCTGTTTCCATAAAAAATCCTTTCAAAGAGCATCTTTCTTTGTTTTGATTAAATATCTGATGCATGATAATAAGTAAATAAAAATACTTCGGTTCCTAAGCATTTTAAGGCGGAAAAATGGAAATGTCAAGATAAAAAGAAACTCTGTAAGAGGAGGCTTACAGAGTTCAGAAATAAAGGATGGGACAGGAAGTGAAATTGACCGCTGTGCGAAGACGGGAACGGATTACGGAATTACTGCATGAACAGGAAGAAGTGTTTGTGCGTAATCTGGCAGAAAAGTTTGCTGTGTAGGAGATGACAGTTCGCAGAGACTTGCATCTGCTGGAAGAGCAGGGAATCGCACAGGTTCATTATGGCGGTGCAACGTTACAGAACCGGCATCAGAAAGTACAGGATTTTGCATTACGTCAGTACAAATTGTATCAGAGTAAGCTGTGTATTGCTCGGCGTGCCGCGACAGAGATCAAAGAAGGAGCTGTGCTTCTTCTGGATGCGAGTACGACGATCGCTCTGATGCTGCGGTTTGTGGCAGGTCTGAATCTTACGATAATCACGACATCCTTTGCGGTGATGGAGGCGGCGTATCAGAATCGAAAGATCAAGCAGTATGAAGCTATTTTTACGGATGATGGACTGGAGGAAACACAGATTCAGGAAGTGAAGAAAAATGGTGGAAAAATAGTGATTTGTTCTTGACATATGCACAAATATTGTTATACTAAATGGCGTCGGACGGTACAGTAAGGTTGTACCCTGCAAGGTGTTTTCAAGGATTTTGAAAATTCCCGGACGGACGTGAAAAATCATGAGCCAGATAAGACAAGTTCTTATCTGGCTCTTTTGAGTTTAAGAAGGAGAAAATATGGATTTATTAAAAGATAATATCAGATCATTATATTTTAAATTTTTGGTTCCATCTCTGGGCAGTGCCATGGTCATGTCGATATACACGCTGACCGATGCGGTGGTAATCGGAAAAGGTGTAGGCGCGGATGCGCTGGCGGCACTCAGTATCACGACGCCGCTGCTCTGCATTTTGATGGCAACCGGTATTTTGTTTGGTGTCGGTGGATCGGTACAGATGAATGTACACCGTGGCGCAGGAGAAGAAAAAAAGGCGAATCAGTATTTTACACTCTCACTGATTTGCATGATCGTAATTACTGCATTATTGTGGATTGTTTATGCTACGGCAATGGGACCATTATTGCGGCTGATGGGCGCAAATGATACGCTGTTTCCGTACGCGATGGCATACATGAAAAAGATTAATATGTTTTTGCCGGCAGCAGTATTTTCAAACTATGTTGTAATTTTTATCCGTGCAGATCATGATCCGAATCGCGCGATGGCTGGTGTCATCTGTGGTGGTATTTTAAACATTATTTTGGATATTGTGTTTGTATTTCCATTGCAGATAGGAATAGCCGGAGCGGCCTTTGCGTCAGCGTTAGGTATGCTGCTTCAGGTGTTGGTTGGTGGAAGTCATTTCCTCAGCAAGAAAAATGAAATGAAATTGGTGATGCCGGGGCATGTTTTGAAAGGTATCGGAGTGATCGTTGCAAATGGTATTCCAAGCTTTTTTAATGAATTTGCAAATGGATTTATCGTGCTGCTTTTTAATGTACAGATTTTGAAATATTGCGGCGCATCCGCATTGTCTGTATACAGCGTGGTTTCAAACTGTGTTATCCTGTTCAATTCACTGTTTACCGGTGTTGGCCAGGCGATTCATCCGGTGGTTTCCACAAACTTTGGTGCAGGAAATATGGAACGAATCCGTGCAATAAAGAAGATGTCCTTTATCACGATTGCGATTCTTGGTGTGGTATTTTCCTTAAGCGGTATTTTGTTCCCGAAACTGGTCTGTGGTATTTTCCTGAAACCGGAAGGAGAAATTCTGGCACTTGCAAGAGTGGGAATCCGTCATTATTTCTGGGCGTTTTTACCGATGGCACTGAATGTGTTGACGGGATATTATCTGCAGTCGATCCTTCAGGCAAAACGGGCATTGTGCATTTCACTGCTGCGAAATATTGTGCTCAGTACGATTTTTATTTTAGGATTTCCAATCTGGTTTGCACCGGAAAGTTTGTGGTGGGTGATGCCAATGCTGGAAGTGCTGGTGTTAGTGTTAAGTAATTTCTGGGTGAGAGAAAAGGCTGCACCGAAACAGAAATGAAAATGGCTTGTGTGAAATAAGGTTGTGATAATATGCAATTATCAGATGTAATCAATAAAGTTACAACATGAAAATAATAAAAAACAATGTTAGTCTTCCCAGAATTCTTTTGATGAAAAAATATCCATGGCATCCATATGCGCGCTGCAGATTAGTATTACATGATACTTGCGGGCAAGTTCCACGGCGCGGTCGGTAGGCGCCCCATTGCTGACTAAAACCGGCACTCTGGAGCGGATTACTTTTTCCATCATATCGTCTGGAATTCGTCCGCTGGAAAACAGGACGCATTTTGTCAGGTCAAGTCCATCGATCAGCGCTTTCCCGATGGCTTTGTCCAAGGCATTATGACGGCCGATGTCTTCGCACAGATAGCGGACTTCTCCGTTATACATCAGAAAACAGCTGTGAATACCATGGGTTTTCTGATGGAGCGGTGCCCCTTTACGGAAGGCCTGAATCAGATCCAGTGCCTGGCGGTAGTCGAAATCAAAATTCGGAAGAACAGAGACAGGTTCAGCGTCATTCTGTTCAGAAAGCAGGTCGCGTCCGAGCATGCCTTCTTCTCCACAGTCACAGGCGCGGACTTCAATGGGCTTTTTGATTTCTCCAAGCGGTCGTGTGGTCATTACCCGGGCACGGACACCATCACGGCAGATGTAAATGATGTGAATGTCCTCAACACCGTTAATTCGTCCTTCGGTGTACAGATGTCCAAGTACCAGCGCCGGCAGATCCTGAATAGTGCAGACTAGTTTCAGCGCCAGATCTTCATTAATATAAACAGATAACAGATTTTCATGAAGAATGATTTTCTCTTTTTTTTCAAATGTGTTGCTTTCCGGACGGTAGCAGATCATATCCTGTGTTTCTACTGCCGGCTGAGCGGTGCATAAATCTTGTATTTCCATAATGATATTCTTTTTAATCCCCTTATTAAATTCAATTTGTGTTTTTTAGCATGAATAATTTTTATCGTTATTTTATCACTTAGAAAAATCTCTTTTTGAATAATGAAACAGATTTTTTTTGCGATGTTATTGTACTTATTCTAATACAAAAAAATGATGTTTGTAAAGATAG
>CAVEOS010000033.1:866-12567 GCA_963617435.1 Lachnospiraceae bacterium | reverse complement strand
ACTGAACTCTGATAAATGATAGCAGATAAAGAACTGAAAATAGTACTTGATAAAAGTGACTCTTTGGAGATATAATAAAAATATCTCTAAAGAGTCACTTTTTTTGAACGATGGGTGAGGGAAAACGATGAAAAAGTTAACGTTATATCATGGATCTGGTCTGGTGGTCCAAAATCCGGATGTATTATATGGAAAGAAGAATAACGATTACGGACAGGGATTTTATTGTTCGGAATCCGCGGAGCTTGCCAGAGAATGGGCCTGCTCCCGGGAAAAAGATGGTATTTTGAACCGTTATTGTCTGGAAACGGACGGAATGCGTGTATTTCATTTAAAAGGTAAGACGGAGGAAGCACTGTTGATCTGGATCAGTGTGTTGTTGTCAAACCGAAAGCTGAATCTGGATACGGAGGAGGGCAGAGCGGGGGCTCATTTTTTACAGAGCCGTTATCTGATGAGTCTGGAGACAGCGGATCTGGTGATCGGATATCGTGCAGATGATTCCTATTTTTCTTTTGTAAAGGATTTCCTCAATAACCGGATTTCACTGGCGCAGTTGCAGCAGGCACTGGAGCTTGGAACTGTGGGGGAACAGATTGTGATCAAAAGCCAGCGGGCAGCTTTCGCACTGGAATTTCAGGGATATGAAGTCGTAGACTGGAAAGAATATTATATGAAGCGGCTGCAGCGGGATCAGGCTTTGCGGAATATGTATCAGGAATTGAGGCAGAAGCCAGATATTTCCGGAAGATATATGAGAGATATTGTGAGTGAGCGAAACAATAGCGGAAAATAAAGGATGGAGAAGACTTTAGGATCAGTTGTTAATGATATAGTGATAGAAGCGGGAATAGCAATTTTGATAAACGGAATTATTGTAGTTGATTTGGAAAAAATATGGGAGGAAAAGAAAGCGTGAGAGAACAGAATGCTTATAGCGAACTGTATATAGAAGATGCCATGTGTAATATGGCAAATCTGGTGGATTATGTAGTAAATGATCTGCATCGGGATCCGGATGAATTTTTTCAGTTATTTGAAGCCAGTAGAATTGCCCGGGAGTTCGGACATGGAAATCCAAAGTATGTGTCGGGAATGACAGGGCAGGAGCTGGTGATCGAGACATATTTTGTGATGGGACTGAGAGAGGAACTTCCAGAACAGACAGTTCGAACGAATCGTACACCGGAGTATTGGTATGGTCGGATACTGGCTTATGCGCAGTGGAGAACCGGGACGGAATTTCGAGATATTCTGAAACACAGACCATGTGCAAAGCTGACCGATTATTATGTGATATATCATGATAAGGATGATGACAGTTTTGTACAGGAGTTGTATATTGAGATACAGGAAACAAATACGAAGGAGACAAATCTAGCCTTTTATCGTAGAATGCGCACATACAGTCAGCGTCTGCTTTCTGAAAAGTCAGGTGTTTCTCTGCGGGCCATTCAACAGTATGAGCAGAGACAGAAAAGTATTAATAAGGCGGCGGCAGAATCGGTGCTGGCGCTGTCAGACAGTCTTGGATGTACGCCGGAAGATCTGATGGAGTGAAAAATGGGATATCAACCAGGTGTAGAGTGCAAAAAAGAAGCCAATATGATATAGTTATGGCAGTTAAAAAGCAAATTTGATTTTTAAAAGAGCAAAGTATTTTTCTTGTTTGTATATGCTGGCGTTGTAGCAAACATTCATCGAGAGGAATGGGAATGGCAAAAAGAGAAAGAGGCAGAGAACAGAAGTGAATAAAGGACGGTGCATGTATGGCTTCTGAAATGCATAGTGGTCATATTTATTTGGCAATTGACCTGAAATCGTTTTATGCTTCCGTGGAATGTCGGGAGCGTGGATTAAATCCAATGACAACCAATTTAGTAGTGGCAGACAAGAGCCGGACAGAGAAAACAATCTGTCTGGCTGTCTCGCCTTCTCTGAAAAAGTATGAAATTCCGGGAAGAGCTCGGTTATTTGAGGTTGTGCAGCGTGTGCGGGAAATCAATGCGGGACGGCAGCGAAGAGCCACGGGGCATCGTTTTATCGGCCAGTCCTGGGATGACGGACAATTACAGAAAAATCCGGATCTGGCGTTGGACTATCTGGTGGCGCCGCCGCGCATGGCTTTATATATGGAATACAGTACAAGGATTTACCAGATTTATATGCAGTATATTGCGCCTGAGGATATGCATGTCTATTCCATTGACGAGGTGTTTTTTGATATTACCCATTATATGCATGTATACAAAAAGACACCGCGGGAGCTGGCGGCAGAAATGATTCAAAGTGTGTATGAGCAGACTGGGATTACAGCGACGGCGGGAATTGGAACGAATCTGTATCTGTGTAAAATTGCTATGGATATTGGGGCAAAGCATACGGAACCGGATACGAATGGTGTGCGAATCGCAGAACTGGACGAGCAGTCTTATCGGGATAGGCTGTGGAACCATCGCCCTTTGACAGATTTCTGGCGCGTGGGAAGAGGATATGCGAAAAAACTGGAAGCGGCAGGACTCTATACGATGGGCGATATTGCCAAGTGTTCCGTTGGCCTATCCATAGATATTTATAATGAAGATTTGCTGTATCAGATGTTTGGAATCAATGCGGAGCTTTTGATCGATCATGCATGGGGATATGAGCCTTGCACCATGGAAGATATCAAAAAGTATCAGCCGGAAAATAACAGTCTTGGTTCCGGACAGGTACTGGCCTGTTCTTATGATGCAGCGAAAGCGAAAGTGGTTGTGACAGAAATGGCAGATGCGCTGGCTTTAGACTTATTGGATAAACGCCTGGTGACAGATCAGCTTGTATTGACGGTAGGATATGATCGGGAGAATCTGGCGAACTACTGTGGAGAATTGATGACGGATCGATATGGAAGGGCAGTACCAAAGCATGCGCATGGAACCATCAATCTCAAACAGCAGACATCTTCCTCCAAACAGATGACGGAGGCTGTGTTGGAACTGTATGACCGGATTGTAAATCCAAAACTGATGGTGCGCAGATTAAATCTGGTGGCAAATCATGTGGTGAGCGAGCAACTGGCACAGCAGAAAGTGATTTTTGAGCAGATGGATCTTTTTACCGATTATGAAGCGGTGCAAAGGAAGCAGGAAGAGGAGCAGCGTGAGTTGAACCGGGAGAAAAAGATGCAGCAGGCGATGCTCGACATCAAGAAAAAGTTTGGGAAAAACGCCATATTGAAAGGAATTAATATGGAAGAAGGAGCCACCGGAAAGGAACGGAATAAGCAGATCGGAGGACATAAGGCGTGATGAAAAAAGATCCATATGCAGACATTCGCCACTTGCCACATCATGAATCAAAAACACATCCACGAATGCCGCGGGCAAATCGTGCAGCTCAGTTTATGCCTTTTTCAGCGTTAAGTGGATATGAAGAAGCGGTGCAGGAAACTGCCCGGCGGACGGAGCAATTCAGAGGACTTGATGAGGACAGCAGACGCCGCCTGGATGAAAAGCTGCAGGTTATTCAGCAGAATCTTGGAGAAAAACGTGAAGTTTCTGTTGTAATTACCTGCTTCGTACCAGATAAATACAAAGCGGGTGGAAGTTATCAGGAATATTCCGGCATAGTGAAACGTGTGGATGCGTATCGCAGACGGATTTTGTTATTAGATGGGACAGCGCTTCCCATTTCATATATTTCGGATATTCGGATAGAAGAAGCTAACTTTTAAGAAAAAATGGCATGAAATAATTGGTGTTACTGAAAGAAGGAATAGATATGACATTTGTACAGTTAAAATATATATTGACCATTGCAGAAACGAAATCTCTGAATAAAGCTGCAGAACAGTTATATGTATCACAACCATCGTTGACCAATGCCTTGAAGGAACTGGAAAAAGAAGTGGGAATTACGATCTTCTTCCGTACCGGACGCGGTGTGACACTGACCAATGATGGTGTGGAGTTTTTGACATACGCCCGTGAGATTTATCGGGAATATGAACAGCTGATGCAGCGTTATGGCGATGGCGGTTCTTATAAAAAGAAGTTTGCGGTATCCACGCAGCATTATTCTTTTGCGGTAAAAGCATTTGTGGATGTGGCCAAAAAGCTGGATATGTCCAAATATGAATTGGCGATCCGGGAGACGAAGACGGCTGAAGTCATTCAGGAAGTAAGCACAATGAAAAGTGAGATCGGTGTGTTATATCTGAGCGAATTCAACCGGAAATCCATGGAAAAATTATTCAAATCTGCAAATCTGGAATTTCACCCGCTGATCACCTGCAAAGCGTATGTGTATTTGTGGAAAGATCATCCGTTGGCGAAAGAACCATATCTGACCCTGGAGCAGCTGGAGCATTATCCGTGCCTGTCTTTTGAACAGGGAGATGACAGTTCTTTTTATCTGGCAGAAGAATTGTTCCCTACCAATGAATATAGTCAGATCATTCATGCTAACGACCGGGCAACGATGCTGAATCTGATGGTTGGATTGAATGGATATACGCTGTGCTCCGGGCTGATCTGTGAGGAACTTAACGGCAGCGATTATCGTGCGGTGCCATTTCGAAGTGATGGACAGACCGATGATAAAGAGGAAGACAATCAGATGGAGATTGGGTATGTCACCAGAAAAAATCTGATTTTGAGTAAACTGGGACAAGAGTATGTGGAGGCGCTACGACAGTATTTAGCGCAGTAGTTTCGGGTAACAAAACAACCAGTTATAGCCAAAACCTATAACTGGTTATTTTTTTTGTGTATTAGACAGTCGCTATTTGATGTGATAGTATCAATGACATGCAAAACCTATTAAGTAAGTATGAATAATAGGAAATATAAAAACGGGAGGAAAAACAAATGACAGATGTTCAGATCATCGGAAGTGGACCGGCAGGTATGACTGCAGCGATTTATGCAAAACGTGCAAACCTGGACGTATTGGTAGTAGAAAAAGAATATGAAGGAACCGGTCAGATGGCAGAGAGCAGCCGCATTGACAACTATCCCGGTTTTTATGGAAGCAACGGTTATGAATTAGGTGAAAAAATCCGGGAACATGTGGAAGCACTTGGTGTTGCGGTTTTTGAAGGCGAAGCTATTTCCTTTGAAAAAACAGCCACAGGATTTAAAACCACATTAGAAAGCGGTGAGGTGCTGGAAAGCAAAACAGTAATCTATACCGCAGGAGCCGCACATCGAAAACTTATCGTTCCGGGAAGCGAGAAATTTGAAAACAGAGGAATTTCCTACTGTGCATCCTGTGACGGAGCTTTTTACCAGCAAAGAGATGTGGCAGTGATCGGTGGAGGAAACAGTGCATTGGATGATGCCTTATTACTTTCCGAGATCTGTAACAAAGTTTACCTGATTCACCGCAGAGCAGAATTTCGAGGAGATGCATCCACACTTGAAAAACTGGAGCAGAAAGAAAATGTAGAAATCATTCGAAACACAAAAGTACAGGAAATTACCGGTGAAAAGAATGCCGAAAAGCTTTTGTTAGATACAGGAGCATCACTTGAGATACAGGGCGTTTTCGTAGCAATCGGCATGATCCCGCAGACAGAAGCCGTCAAAAATCTGGTGGCGCTGGATGAGAGCGGATACATCAAAGCTGGAGAAGATGGTGTAACGTCAGAACCTGGATTTTTCGTGGCAGGAGATGTCAGAACAAAAGAACTCAGACAGATTATCACCGCAGCAGCGGATGGCGCAAACGCCGCAAATTCAGCAATACAATATATTATCAGGAAATAGCAGAAAGGAAACAACAGCATGGTAAACGAATTGACCAGAGAAAATTTTGACAAAATAATCAGAGAACACAGCACTGTCGTTGTAGAATTCTATTCTGCAACCTGTAAGCACTGTAAGAAGCTGGAGGCGGGCATCACAGAACTTTCCGAGGAAGCAGGAAATGATGTTTATTTCGGAAAAGTACTGATTCCGGATGAACTGTCTCTGGCAGACGAATATGAAATCAGCTCCGTACCGACTTTGTTATATTTCAAGGACGGAGAAATCAGAGAAAAATCCGTAGGATTTACACACAAATTAATCATTGCAGAAAATATAAAAAAACTTTAGACCGAACCGCTTTTGAGAGGGATCCTTCCTGAACTGTGTTCAAGAAGGGAGTGAGGTCAAATTTACATGATAGAACAGGAGATAAGAAATATGGGATATCCAAGTATTTTTCCAACAGGAACATTAATTTACGATAAAGACAAAACATTCAACGGTTACACCGTTTTTCCATCCGCAAAAGGAGCACTTCTGATCGATATGAACGGTCGTGAAGTTCAGCTCTGGGCCGGACTTGGCGGATTTCCAAACAAAATCCTTCCGGGCGGATATGTAATGGGAACCACAGGAACCAGACCTGGTAAAAAAGCATATCAGGATCAGATCGATCTGGTTCAGGTAGACTGGGACGGCAACATCGTCTGGAAGTTCGATAAAACAGAGCTGATCGCAGACGGTGACAAAGATCCTGTTTACATGGCAAGACAGCATCATGATTTCCAGAGAGAGGGATCTACTGTTGGATATTATTATCCGGGCGGAGAGCCGAAAACAGACAGCGGAAATACCTTGCTTCTGACACATGAGAACTTGTACAATCATGATATTTCAGACAAACGACTGATTGACGACAAGATCATCGAAGTTGACTGGGAAGGAAATATTTTATGGAGCTGGCGTGCAAGTGATCATTTTGATCAGCTTGGATTTGACGAGGCAGCAAAAAATGCATTGTTCCGTAATCCATGCCTGCAGGGTGAAGCCGGCGGTGACTGGATGCACATCAACAGCATGTCTGTATTAGGCGAGAATAAATGGTACGATCAGGGGGACGAGCGTTTCCATCCGGATAACCTTATCATTGATGCCAGAAATGCCAACATTCTTGCCATCATCAGCAAAGAGACAGGCGACATTGTATGGCGTGTGGGACCGGATTTCAATGAGAGCGAAGCAACCAAAAAACTTGGATGGATCATCGGACAGCATCATTTACATATGATTCCGAAAGGACTTCCGGGCGAAGGCGATCTGCTTGTATTTGATAATGGTGGCGAAGGCGGTTACGGTACACCGAACCCTGGTGCGTTAACCGGTGTCAACAACGCAAGAAGAGATTATTCCAGAGTATTACAGTTCAATCCAACCACACTGGAGATCACATGGCAGTACACACCGCTGGAAGCAGGAAACCTGTTATTTACAGATGCATCCAAATTTTACAGCTCCTACATCAGTGGCGCACAGAGACTTCCAAACGGAAATACACTGATCACAGAGGGATCTGACGGACGTCTGATTGAGGTAACACCGGATCATGAGATCGTATGGGAGTACATCAATCCGTATTTCAACACCATTCTTGGTCAGTTCACCAACAACATGGTATACCGTGCTTACCGTGTACCATATGAGTGGATTCCACAGGTGGAAAAACCGGAAGAGATTTCCGTAGAGCCGATCGATGTAGAGACCTTCCGTGTACCGGGCTCCTTAGTAGGAAACGGACTTGGAAAAGTAACAACCATTGATGGTGTAGATCCGAATGCACGTCTGATGACAGGCGGCGGAGCATCCGAGGATGAGGACGAGGAAGTAAACTTCTGCGTCGCAACCGTAAAGAAAAGTGATCTGATCAAGAAATAGAAAAATGATCTGTTTCACGAAGAAAGAAATCGTAGAAAATAATATAGAAACAACAGATAAGTAATGCAAGCAGGTATCGAAAGATATCTGCCTGCAAACCAAAGAAGAGTTGAAAAAAGTAGAATTCCACAGAAAGGGAGTGAAGGAAAATGAAAAGCAAAAAAATTACTGCAGCAGTTTTAGGTATCGTTCTTACATTAGGTCTGGTGGTCAGCGGTTGTGGAAGCAACGGAGCATCTTCTGATGGAAGTGCGAAAGCAGAGAAAAATAAAGACGGTTATGAGGTTGTCAGCATCGGTTTCCCAAGTGCCGGTTATCAGTGGGCAGAAGGCGCACTGGCCGTAGCAGAGGAAAAAGGATATCTGGATGAATATCTGAATCCACTGGGCTATGACGCAGACCTGATTCCGTTTACAGGAGCAGCACCGGCGATTCATGAGGCGTTAGTATCCGGAGATCTGGATTACGCATATTATGCGGGGTTTGCTGGAATCATGGCAAAATCAAACGGCATTGATACGAAATTACTGACCGTGACAAGTTTTGGTTCTGTATGGCAGCTTGCAGTCAGTGCTGATTCCGGTATCACTTCCTTACAGGATTTAAAAGGAAAAACAATTTCCTATCAGAGAGGCGCAACACCACAGATGTATGTGTTGAAAGTGTTAGCAGAGGCTGGTTTGACAGAAAATGACGTACAGCTTGTCAACAGCACAATTCCGGAAGGATTATCCAGTCTTTCCACAGGAGCCGTAGATGCGGCAGTTGTTACATACGGACAGGCAGATTCCCTTGTTGAACAGGGACAGGCAACGATCCTGCACAGAGGTGCACAGGCAGATCCGGATACTTTCTATGAGCCAAACGTATTGACTGGAAGAACCGATTATGTCAGCAAAAATTCTGATGTGACCGTAGCGATCATCAAAGCAATGCTGAAAGCATCCAATGATATCATCTCTGATCCGGAAGCATTTTATGAGTTATCCGCTGAGAAGAGTGGAAGAACCTTAGAGCAGGTAAAATCCGTAGCAGTAGCCGATACACAGCTTGGATATTCCATCAGCCTGGACGACAGATATATTTCTTCTCTGAAAAATATTGAACAGTTTGAACTTGACAATAAGATCATCACCAATCAGGTAGATTTTGATTCCTGGATTGATTCCTCCTATCTGGAAAAAGCAGTGCAGGAGTATCAGGAAAGCGCACAGTAAGGAGGCCGCGTGAGCATGTACAAAGGAAATAACGTATTTATACAAAAACTGTTGATCTTTATCAACATGATCATATTGCCGGTTCTCATTGTGCTGGCGTGGCATTTTGCCACATCTACCGGTGCGATGTCCACACTGATCCTGCCAAAGATCAGCACCGTGCTTGAAACCTTAAAAGAACAGATCGCAAACGGCACACTGCCGGGAGATATTGGCATCAGTTTAAGCCGTATTGCCAAAGGTTATGCACTGGCAGTCGTTGTAGGAATTTTGCTTGGCGTGCTCATGGGAATGAACAAATTTGCAAACCGTTTCTTCATGCTGACATTTACCGCAATCCGTCAGATCCCGATGATCGCATGGGTTCCGATCCTGATCATCTGGTTTGGTATCGGCGAGGAATCAAAAGTAGCCGTTATCTTTCTGGCAGCATATTTCCCGGTTCTGGTCAACACCGTCAGCGGTATTGAGCGTACCGATCCAAAACTCATCGAAGTTGGAAAAATGTATCATCTGAATGGCTGGCAGCAGTTTACAAAAATTTATCTGCCATCTGCACTTCCGTCTATTTTTGTCGGATTAAAACTGGGACTCAGCGTATCCTGGATGGCCGTAGTAGGTGCTGAGATGATAGCAGCTACTTCCGGTATCGGTTTCCGTATCAATGATGCACGAAGCCTGATGCAGTATCCGGTTGTATTTGCAGGAATCATCGCCATCGCAGTAGTTGGTGTGATCATGGATCTGGCGATCTCACTGATCGGCAAATTATGCACACCATGGGAAAAAGGCAGGTAAGCACAAATGGGAAAGACATTATCAATTCAGAACGTAAATAAAAGCTTTACTGTCGATGGGCAGAGAGTAGATGTATTAAAAGATATCAACCTTGAGATTCAGGAAGGCGAGTTTATCGCCATCGTTGGTCACAGCGGCTGTGGAAAAAGTACCCTGTTAAAAATCATTGCAGGACTTGAGAAAAATGATACCGGTCTGGTAACTGTGGACGGAAATGAAGTCAAAGGACCGGGCATGGATCGTGGCATGATCTTTCAGGAGCACCGTCTGTTTCCATGGATGAGCATTGAAAAAAATGTACAGCTTGGATTAAAGGGACTGAGCAAAGAGGAAAAAACAAAACTTTCCGATCAGTATCTGGAACTTGTAAAATTAAGCGAGTTCAAAAAAGCATATCCGAGCCAGCTTTCCGGTGGTATGTCACAGCGTGCAGCTATCGCAAGATCTTTGGTGAGCCAGCCGGAAATCCTGTTGCTTGACGAGCCGTTTGGAGCATTGGATGCGCTGACCAAGATTGAGTTACAGGAAGAGTTACTGAAGATCCGTGAGCGTTTTCATAATACTATGATCATGGTTACACATGACATCGAAGAAGCTGTATTTTTGGCAGATCGCATTGTGGTAATGTCCGCAAGACCGGGACGTATCAAAGATGTCATCAAAGTAGAACTTGGAAAATACCGTGATCGTGGTGGCAGCGATTTTGCGCACTACAAGAAGAAAATCTTTGATTATTTCTTCGAAGAAAAGACCGTTGTACCGGAGTACAACATTTAAAAAGAAAATCCATACAAATGGATTTGCATATTTGTTTTCTATATAAAAATCTCTCTGAACATGCCTGTCTGTAAGACGGCAGAAGTCAGAGGGATTTTTTGTTGAGAAAAAAGAATTGTCGGGTGGAATGTTTGATTTCCTTGCATATCGAAAAGAAAAAAGATAAAATAAATGCAAGAGTGCATCAGTATTCTTAATGCAAAATGCACGTTATGCAAAGCAGCGTGGCATATTCTTCTGCGCGCATGAGAAAGAAGCCACCAGAAAGGCGAAAGAAGCCGGCGCAGTGAAAGATACGTTTCTGGCAAACATGTCTCATGACATTCGTACACCGATGAATGCGCTCCTTGGATTTTCCGATATCATTGCAAAACATCCGGACGATGAAGCGGTTGTCAGAAATGCAGTGACCAAAATACAGGCATCCGGTGAGGTCTTGATGAAACTGATCAACGATGTGCTGGATTGGTGAACTGCCGGTCGCAGGAATGGCTCATATCCCAATTATAGCAATGACAGCAAATGCATTTTCGGATGATCAGAAACGGGCATTGGATGTTGGAATGAATGGATTTATCACAAAACCAATTGATGTGGATCAGATGTTGAGGACAATCCAACAGACGCTGCAAGGGGAGAGGTAATGGAACAAGAAAAAAAACAGGCAGATAATATTATAAAAAAATTGATAGAAACTCATACGACTATTTCTACAATGGAAAGCTGTACTTCGGGTATGATCGCTTCTATGCTCACCGATACGGAAGGAGCATCCGCGATTTTCCCGGGAGGATTTGTTACTTATTTGAATGAGACAAAAATCCTGATCGGCGTGGATGCAAAAGTAATTGAGAAATACGGGGTATATTCTAGAGAGTGTGCAGAGGCTATGGCAAAAACTGCGCAGGAAAAGCTGCACACAGATATTGCCATCGGCATTACTGGCACAACTGGAAATGTAGATCCAAATAATGCTGACAGTGTACAGGGACAGGTGTATTTTTGTATCCGAATGGGAAATCAGGCGCATATTTTTGAATTGCAGGCAGAAGTTGCGGATATGAGCAGACATGAGATCAAGCAGATGTATGCGAATGCAGTGTTTGACAGACTTGGGGAGCTGCTTTGAGAGATTTTTGTACTTTTATTTTTGGAAATTTTGTGTTAGAATAGGTCTCGTTGAGAAAACAAGAATAAAACAGAATACAGAAATAACAACGACATTAAATATTGTCGCGGCTCCTG
>CAVEOS010000033.1:0-856 GCA_963617435.1 Lachnospiraceae bacterium | reverse complement strand
AGCCTATTGTATATTTTGAGGTTGGCATTTTAGAAGTAGTAGTGTGATTTTAGACTTTCCATTTTCCTAAAATTGTGCTAAAATACATTTCGTTGAAAAAACAGGAATAAAACAGAATACAGAAATAACAACGACATTAAATATTGTCGCGGCTCCTGTCTGATGGCTGCGACGTATTTGATGTCGTTTTTTGTTTGGTAGGAAATAATGAAAATTTTCTATTACTCCAAAAAGTATGTGCACGTGAAGAAAATATGTGATTGCAAGTGTGTTTGATACGGAGGGGAAATTATTCTGGTTCTGAAATGAAAAAAGGAGAGAGAATTATGCCAAAAACAAAATTTCAAAGCATTGTATTTACTGCAATTATGGTGTTCTGCATGGTATTTTGTATGACAGTTTACACCATAGCCTTAAAATTTGGAGGTTTGTCTTATCAGGTATTCGGCCTTGCCATCTGTGAAATGTGGGTGGAATATGTGGTTGTATATCTGTTGATCTTCTTTGTGATAACAAGGACAGCACAGAAGCTGGCATTCCGGATCGTGACACCAGGTGTGGATAAACCAATTTTTATTATCTTATCCATTCAGTGCTTTACGGTATGTCTGATCGTGCCATGCATTACATTATTTGCTACATTCTTCCATAATGGATTTACTGCAGACTGGTTTCCACAGTGGATTCAGCAGGCTGCAGTATGTTTTCCAGTAGCACTTTGCCTGCAGGTGTTTTTCGTGGGACCGTTTGTAAGACTGGTGTTTAGAACGCTTTTTAAGAAACAGCTTGCGGCGTAAAAATAATCGAGTAGGAGGGGGATTTGAATAGTCCCCCGACCTCTCACACCACCGTGCGT
>CAVEOS010000032.1:0-27764 GCA_963617435.1 Lachnospiraceae bacterium | reverse complement strand
GTTTCACGGCGGTTTCATCGCGCTCGTTCTCGACTCCTATAAAAGCTGGTCGTCTCCCATTCGCGCAAAACCTTGTGAAATTTAGTCGTTCACTTAATCGCTGATCGAGATAATTTTCTCCAATTTTGCTATTTAAGTTATGAAACTGCTATCCACTTCACACATTGCCATTAACAGTTTTAAGCTCCTCACCGTCGGTTACAAACGCCTAGCAGTTCTTTTTTGCGTTGTCAAGGAATGGCATCGCACTATTAATTTCATAACTGAAATGACGAAATCAAAGAATCCTTCTGCGACAAGCGATTCAGTAAGCGACTGAGTTTTGCGAGTTTTGCGCGAGCGGGAAACGACCAGCTTTTATCGGAGTTGGAAGTGAGCGCGATAAAACCGAAGCAAAACGAGGGAAGCGAACGGTTAGCGGTTGCAGAAGGATTCTTTGATTTCGTCCTACATAATATTAAATTTTAGCCACTACTTAAATAGCCTCTAATGCCTGAGCCAGATCTGCGATGAGGTCTTCTTTGTCTTCGAGACCACAGGACATACGCACCAGTCCCGCCGGTATTCCGGCTGCCTCCAACTGTTCATCTGTCATCTGACGGTGTGTGGATGTGGCCGGATTCAGACAGCAGGTTCTTGCGTCTGCCACATGTGTCTCAATTGCTGCCAATTTCAGATGTTTCATGAAAATCTCTGCTGCTGCACGTCCGCCTTCTAATTCGAAGGAAACAACTCCGCAGCCGCCCTTCGGCATATATTTCTGAGCAAGTTCATAATATTTATCTCCCGGAAGTCCGCTGTATGTAACCTTGACTACCTTCGGATGATTTGCCAAAAAATCTGCTACAGCCTGTCCATTTTCTACATGACGCGGCATGCGGACATGCAGAGATTCCAGACCGAGATTCAAGTAAAACGCATGCTGTGGGGACTGAATACTTCCCAGATCACGCATTAACTGTGCCGTACATTTTGTGATAAAAGCGCCGCCCTGACCGAATTTTTCTGCATATGTAATTCCATGATAGGAATCGTCCGATGTGCACAAGCCCGGGAATTTATCCGCATGTGCCATCCAGTCAAAGTTACCGGAATCAACGATGGCTCCACCGACTGCAGCTCCGTGTCCATCCATGTATTTTGTAGTGGAATGGGTTACTATATCTGCGCCCCACTCAAACGGGCGGCAGTTTACCGGTGTTGGGAATGTATTGTCCACGATCAGCGGTACACCATGTGCATGTGCTGCCTTTGCAAATTTTTCAATATCCAGAACGGTCAGTGCCGGATTCGCGATGGTCTCACCAAATACAGCTCTTGTATTTTCCTGGAATGCTGCATTTAACTCTTCTTCGGTACAATCAGGTGCCACAAAGGTTGCAGCAATTCCCATTTTTCTCATGGTTACCTCAATCAGGTTGAAAGTTCCGCCGTAAATTGCAGAAGATGCCACGATATGGCTTCCGCACTCACATACATTGAATAATGCAAAAAAGTTTGCTGCCTGACCGGAGGATGTCAGCATGGCTGCTGTACCGCCTTCCATCTCCGCAATTTTTGCAGCTACCATGTCGTTGGTCGGATTCTGCAGGCGGGTATAAAAATATCCGGAATCCTCCAGATCAAATAATCTGCCCATTGCTTCACTTGTCTCATAACGGAAGGTTGTAGACTGAACAATCGGAATCTGTCTCGGTTCTCCGTTTCCAGGGCGGTAACCTCCCTGTACACATTTCGTATCTAATCTGTAGTCACTCATTTTTTTCTCCTTTTTCTTCAAAAATTTATTCACTCCGCTTATTCATCGTCAGAATCGGCATGAGATGATTATAAACCAGGAATGTGATAACAACGCTGATCATCGCCTTGATAAATGTAAATGGCATATTGAATATGATCAGACTCTGCAAAATACTTTTTACCCCCGGGAAAATTGCCTGATATGCGGCCAGGATCGTATCCGCCGGCATAAAATTATAATATACCGGATAGACAACGAAATAGTTGGATGCCACGCTGACAACGGCCATCAGAACAGCTCCCAGAACAGCTCCGCCACAGGCACTTTTTTTGCTTTTTTTTCGTTTATATAAAAAACCAGCCGGAAGAACAAAGATTGCATTCAGGATAAAATTGGAAAGTTCTCCAACTCCACCGGTGGATGTCACGGTAAGATGTAGCAGATTTTTGATCAGTGCAATGATCACGCCTCCTACCGGTCCTACTGCCAGACTGCCGATCAGTGCTGGAAAATCCGACAGGTCCATTTTGATAAATACCGGCATCAGCGGAACACTGAACTCCATAAACATCAGAATATATGCAATTGCGGATAAAACACCAATAATTGCCATTTTTGCGCTATTTGATTTTACCGGTTTTTTTGCTTTTGTTGCCATAACTCATGAATCTCTTTCTCTAACGTTTTTTCTTTTTTGACCGAAAATGACTGATAAACACTGTTGCCGTAAATATAATGGCCAGGAAATAGCCGATGGCTCCCAGTGCCGGAATACCAAGCAGTTTCGGTTTCATATCGGTGGTACAGATAATACTGGAACTGATCAGCAGAGCCATGATCAGAAAGCCCATGACCAGCCGCCGCACCAGCGCATTCAGCATCACCGTCAGATCCTCTGTCGCGTGCAGATCCAGATTGATACTGGTCTGTCCCTGCATATAACTGCGCAGAAGATCCGAAATATAAGATGGTATCTTTATGCCTTTCTGCAATGCCTGCCAGAGTTCCTTTCCGCCCAGATGAAGCTCATCCTTCAGATTGGATGCGGAAAATTTGTTTTCTGACATGCGCAGAGTAGCTACCTGCACCACATTGATATCCGGCGCGATTTCTGCGATCACACCTTCAATGGTCGTCAGACCACGCACCAGCATGGTCAGACTGTGGGGCATCGATACCCTGTTTTCTTTCATAATGTCGATCAGATCCTGCATCAGCGTTCCCATATTCAGCCCGCCGAAATTTGCAGAACCATATTTTGCCAGCCAGTCCCCGATATCCGAATACAGAAGTTTCTGATCCGGTTTATCATGAAAATCGCCCAGCGATAACACCGCTTCCACGATCAGACTGACATCGTGGGTTGCTACGCCTTTGATGACCTTGGTCAACAGTGCCTGGTCTCGCTGGGAAAATCTTCCCATCATTCCCATGTCGATCCACACGATCTTGCCATCCCGGATACGCATGTTTCCCGGATGAGGATCCGCATGGAAAAATCCGTCTTCCATGATCTGTTTCACATAGTTGTCCGCCATCTTGGTTCCGATCTCATCCAGATCATAACCGGCGGCCAGCAGTTTTTCTTTTTCATCCACACCTATTCCGTCAATGTACTCCATGACAAGAACCTGCGTGGTGGTATATTCCCGATACAGCATCGGACTGGTCACGAATGCCACATCTTTGTTCAGTCTCGCAAACTCTTCCATGTTGGCCGCTTCCGCCAGAAAGTTCATCTCTTCCTGGGCCACCACCCACATTTCATCCAGCACCTCGTTCATATCCACAAGACCTGCCATATTGATGGGCGGCATCAGCTTCACGGCGCGGTGCAAAAATGCGATATCCCGGGACATGGTCTCATAAATGCCCTGGCGCTGCACCTTCACAACTACCGTCTCACCGCTTTTCAGCTTTGCTTTATGCACCTGTGCGATGGATGCGGAACCAATCGGTGTCTCCTCAAATTCCGCAAATACTTCCTCCAGTTCGGTACCATAGGAATGCTCAATGACTTCCCGCACTTCCTCGAAAGGCATCGGTGTCACTTCCGACCGCAGACGCATAAACTCATCACAGATCTTTTTCGGAAAAATATCCGACCGCATGGACATAATCTGGCCCAGCTTAATATAAGTTGGGCCAAGATCTTCCAGGATCAGACGTAATTTTTCCGGCGTCACGCCCCTGGCAATTTGATGTTTGTGTATGACTGAAATTATTTCCCGTAAACGGGTTCCATTTGATTCTTTTTCACTCATAAAATTCCATTTCAATCAGTCTCTTCAAAGAGCTTTTTACTTACTCCTCAGTTGCTGCTTCCTCAGCTTCAGCCTCTGCAACCAGTGCTTCTGCTTCCTCTGTCTCCATCTTTGCAATGTCATCTTTCAATGCTGCGATCTGCTCCGGAGTCATTCCTTTTAATACATCAGCAGGATCCTGCGCTTCGTCTTTTTTGAAAGTCTGTTTTACATTGTGTTTCAGTTCCTCATTCAGAACTTTTCCCTGCTCAACCGTCAGTTCTCCTTTTTTTACCAGATTGTCCAGAATTTCTTTGGATTTCTCTGCAGTAGTAGCTGCTGCGCCAATACCTGCCAATAAGATTTTTTTCATGCTATCACTAATTTTTTCCATAATGAAATTCTCCTTTCCTGAACTCCTATATACAGTGAGTATACACCACTTAGTAGCATTTTGCACCTGGAAATGCTTAATTTCTATCCATAAAACATATTATTTCTGCATTTCGTAACCATAATGTTCAAAATAAAATCCGAGTTTGGCATTAATCTTATCCCGAAGCTCGGGTGTCAGTTCAAATTTATTCTTTTTATAGTTTTTCTGGCTCTCCAGGTATGCATCAAAATAAGGTTTTGCCTCCTCAAATCCGTCAATTCCAAGGTGGTCATAAATCTGCTTTACATACCCTTCCGGATCCTTGCAGAAATCCTCATATTTGATATCAATGTGATCTTCCGGCGGCATGGCATCCAGTTCCCGGAAGGCCTTTTTGTAAATACGCTCAAACAGATCAATGGTCACGTCCTCGATCACCTGATAAGGCGCCGGATCATTCAGACAAAACAGTCCCATTTCCTTGGTAAACATATTGATGGTGGACATGACTACGGTATACGGATTCCGGTAAATATTGATAAATTTTGCCCCCGGATAGCATTTTTTCAGGGCTCCAATCCTGCATGTATTTTCCGGGCTCTTTAACAGCAGCTGCTTGCCTCCGTACAGATAGGTTACCTTCTTCAAAATATAGTCATAGGCTTTGCGCCATTCCCTCTGCCGCTTTTCACCCTGCTCATCGATAAAGGCTGTCTCGATATATTTGACACCTTTGCCGCCATCCGGAAACACCAGCATATGGCTGATGGCCTGTGTGGAGATTGTCGCCTGGGCAAATACTTCCTCCATCGGCAGATCCAGGGTATACTCCAGATTGTCCATCGGGCGGGCACCTTTCAGCAGTTTTTCCTGTACCTTTGCCATGATGCCTTTCATAAAAATACAGTTGCTGAATGTCACGGTACGCACCGGGTCAAACCAGCCAAACTGCGGATCTCTCGTCAACAGATTCTGCAAAAAAGTCGTTCCGGAGCGCCAGTAACCGACGATATAAACCGGATCTTTTTTGAGCTTCGTCCGCTTGATCGGCACATAATAGACCAGCCATTCCAGAAAAGCCGGAATCGCAAGCACAGAAGAAACCGCTGTGATCAGCCTTACCTGTCTTTTGTTTTCTTCTGTAATCGGATTGCTCCGTTTCAGTTTAATCCAGTTGTCCAGTCTGCATCCCATCAGATTATGTGACAGATTCAGTTTTTTTCCCATGGTACTCCACACTTCCTTTATCAATCATTCTTTTTTATCCATAACAGGTTCTGCATTTATTTCCTATATATTTTGCATCTTTCAATTGCAGCGCTCAGGATAATCTATTCTTTTCAAATAGCATTTAGTAATCAAATGCGATAAATATCACACATCCCTCAATGTCTTCCATATAATGGAAACGGCTCAGTCCCGGGCAGTATGACGCGATGCCATATTCTTCCACAAAATACTGCATGGCCTGTTCATACAGATCCACACTGGCAAATTTCACCTGCACCATATCTTCTTTCTGTTCATAAGCCTGGTGGAAAATATCTCCGATCACATCCGGGTTCCATTCCGTGATATAGCGATTTTCGTGTACATAATAATTGTCCGCCGTGTCTGTACATTCCGGCAATGCAATGCGGCTGTCCGGCGTGTGGGACTGCATAATGTCTGCAGTTGTCGCCCCAAAATAATTGTAATCCACATATTTGGAAACGGTTGTGGTTTTCTGATCCGACTGTCGGGAAAAATACTGTGAATTCCCCCAGGTCGTATCAATATAATAATAAGAACCGTCCAGTTTTGCCAAATTCCACGCATGTGGTCCGTCCGTAACATTTCCGATCACCGTCGTGCAAAAAATCCCCAGTTTTTCCAGCAGATACTGTGTCGCATATGCATAGCCCTGACAGATGGTTTCGTGATTTAAAAATACACTGATGATATTCTGATTATCCTCGGAATCTTCCACGTAGTCCACTTCATCGATCAGCTTTTTAAACACATATAACGCCTTGTCATAATCGCTTCCATCCTTTGGCGCATCCGCCAGCATACGGTCCGCTTCCTCGTCAATTTTTTTCTGCGTTTCCTTCTGCTCCTCTTTTGTCATGCTGTATTCCGGCGTGATCATAATGGCCGTGATCTCATCATCCCGGTTATAGGTAATATAAGAAAACTTCTCCAGCCAGAACAGGTTGCAGTAATCGTAACGCACCGCCAGATAGGCCAGTTCCATCTGGTCAATATCCGTTGTGGCAAGCTGTGCCTCCTTCTTTTGATGCATGATCGTATATAAGATTTCATCATAGACAACCTTTGTCTCATCATCCAGCGTGTTATATGCATATTTGTCCTGTGAAACAGATTTGACCTCCAGCGGATGGTTTCCGGTAACCATATTTTCCACCCAGTCTGTCACATCGCCGCTCGCTGTGCCACAGCCTGTCAGGCCAAGAAACAGACACCCTGCCAGCAATAACAGAAGCCATTTCCCGACACGTTTTTTCATTCTCTTTTCCACTCAAATTTCCCCGTTCTTTCTAACATAGATTTTCATTGCTTTTTTTCATTTTCACTTTTATAATGTAATCAGATTTAAATTAATATCATACCACAATCACACATTTTTGTGAACAGGAGATTCTGCATGATTGCACTGAAAATAACCGAAATCGGTACGTTTATTAACAAGCTTTTAAAAGATGGCATGTGTGACCATTTTCTGCTTCAGGAAGCAGTGGTCACCCAGGCAGCCTCTTACCATATTGACGGCAGTTTTCACCCGGATTATTACGAACCGGAAGAACTCGAAGCCCTGCAGTTAGAAGGGCTGACCTACCTTCCATTTTCCCTGCTGCGCCCCAACTGTCTGAAATTAATGCTGGGGAAAAAGAAACCACTGTTTTTTAAATTTGTATTTTTACTGTCACCGGAAAATCAGGCAAACACCATTTCCCGTTCCGGGACGGCATTTTCCACGGAGGATATCAGTGGCATGTATCTGCACTTCACATATAAAAATGATGCGCTGATCTGTACCACAGGTATCTCCTACCGTCTGTTCTCTCTGGACAAATCACTGGAGCAGGAATGGGACCGCCTTGTTTCGGTTTTTCTGCGCCAGAACGGGATTATAGCAGAGCCGGTCGACTAACGACCGGCCTTTTCTTTAGTCCATATGCAGTAATTCCCGGAAAAACAGCACTGCCGTTCCGATAAAAATACACAGATCCGCAATGTTGTAAATAAACTTGCGCAGGAACGGAATCGGGATCTGAAACTGGATATAATCTGTCACATAACCATGCAAAAAACGCTCCAGCAGATTGGCAAGTCCGCCACCAAGGATCAGGGCAAGTCCCGCTTTCAACGCCTTTTTACCTTTCAGCATCATCGCCAGCACAAAGGTCACCGCGATCAGACTGACCACGCCAACGCCAATGCCTTTCACCAGTGCCGGTCGTTTTTCCAACGTATCATTTGCCATTCCTGCATTGTGATACTTGCGCAGTGTGATATGTCCTTTTCCGATTGACTTTCGCTCGGAAGCCGTAAAATTTTTATTGATATGACGGCGGATCACAAATTCCGCCACACAGATCACACCAATGAGCATTACATAAATCATACTGTCTCCTCTCCTTTTTTATTCTTGCCAAAAAGTTCCAGTTCTATACTGCGATATACTTCCCGGAATGGAAGTCCGGTCTTTCGCGCAATTGTTGCCACTGTCTCATATTCCAGTGTCTCCCCGGCTTCCCGCAGCATGCGTTTTACAGATACTGCACCGAGCGAACTTTTTTTCTGTTCGATTGTCCGTGGTAAGACCGTGCGTTCCATAAACTGGCGGCGGATTCCGATGGTTGTTGTCTCAACAAAAATAATCTGTTCTATTTTATGCTGATCCTCCGGCCGACACAATACCGTCAGCATGTAGGCTGGTCGGTTCTTTTTCATGTAAATCGGCAAATAACATACATCCAGCGCGCCCTCTTTCATCAGCCGCTCCATGGTGTATCCAAGCACCTCACCGCTGCAGTCATCCAGATTACACTCCAGCTTACAGATCGTATCTCCCTGACTATTCTTCTGGATACATTCCTGACTTTCTGTAGTTGTCTCTTCTGCTTCCTTCTTATTTTTCTTTCCGAATTTATGACGATGGCTTTCCGGTGCCTCTTCTGCTGCCATTTTTTCCACTTCTGTATCTAGCAGCATGACACGCAGTCTGGCCGCCTCTCCATCGGAGGCAGTTCCGTTTCCCACCCCTTGTTTAAGAATATGATAGGTTTCCGGCAGATGATCGGTTGTACGGCTCGCCGCAAGGATCGCTGCTCCATCCGGTGTCACCCAGGCGCCTTCCCGCTCCATCATCTGCAGCGGGATTCCTGCATTCATCAGAGTATATAAGGTTTCCGGAAGTGGCACCGGCATAATGCCCCGCTCCGTATAGATCTGGCCAAATCCTTCATAAATTTCCGGGCAGATTACTTCCTCGATCTGAAGCTGATCCATACAGATCGACGCTGTCATCATCGCCATGACACCTTCAAAATCTTTTCCGGAAAGCACCAGATCTCCGGCGTCTTTTTTTTGTACGGAATCCTTTGCATTCAACCAAATCGTGTAGGCTCTTGCAAACAGTTTCTCTGCACCTGCGGGGAGTGAAAAATCTCCGATCCGGTCCTGCAGATTTTTCAACATCGCCTGCTTCGTCTCTTCTGAGCAGCGCACGTTCAACAGCTGTTTCACCGTTTCTCTGATCTTCGACTGTTCCGGAAGCAACTGCAGTAATGCTTCTGTCAGCATCTGCGCACTCAGACCTTCGTAACATTCCACATATATCTTTTGTCTCATTTTTCATTAACCTCGGTTCCTTTTCTTTGCTTTCAGTATAGAATAAATTGACAGAAAAAACCACTTTTTTTTGTATGTGATGCACAATAACCAAGTGTTTTACTATGATTACCTTTTGGTCATATAAAAACTGCATAAATTTTTTCCAAAAATTTGTAAATCATTGTGAACACTTACGTGCATACATTTGCTATTATAATAACTGTAAAAACCCCCAATACATTATAAGTTTTTTGCTACCCCCATAGTAAAAAATACCTTCTCCTTAAAAGGCAGCCGTTCGGATTTGGCTGTCTTTTTTATTTTCTAATTTCCCCTCAATCTCAATAACGCATCATACACATTCAGCGTCCCATATCCATACACCGGACTCGGATAATTTCGGTCCTCATCCCGTCCTGCTCCGCGGATCAGTAAATTCTTTAAATCGGTCGTATTCAGGTACATCATATTGTTTTCTACGATCCCCCACTGAAAAATCTGTGCACAGGCTCCTGCCGTCAGTGCTGCGCTGACACTGGTTCCACTGCGCACTTCATAGCGGTCACGCAGTACCGGCCCTGTCACATTCATGCCAGATGCAATGATATCCGGTTTTTCCTGATTCAGACTTGAAAATCCCCGACCAGAATCCGGGTAAATACTTCCACCGACCGCGCTGTATGCCCCGGTTGTCACCGCCACCCTTGACATCCCTGGCATCGTGATCGTTGTGTCCGGACTGGAACGCAGGAAAAATACCTCACCACTCAAAAATGCAGTTAATGGCAACCAGCAAAAAATCTCTCCACCAAACACCAGTTCCGGCTGTATCTCAACGGTCCATATCCCGTCAAGAGGTGCTTCAAACCGCAATGCCATCAACTGCATGCTGTTTCTCGTTCCCACGATGGCATACTCCACCGTCATCTTCGTCTGTTCAAATAAAAACGTATATTCCTGCCGTTTTCCCGGACGCACCACCATCTTCGGGAGCCGTTCTCCGGTAGGTGAGCGTACCGAGATTCGATAGATTTCCGGCACCATCGCCCACACTTCCAGCTGAAATCCCCGGACATGTTCCCCAACAGAAAGTTCAATGCTTTCTGTCTTTCCAGCCGAAAGACCGCTACGCTGCTCATGATGCCTCTGATTTGCCTCATTTCCGGCTGCCACCACCACAGCCCGCTGTCTCCGTCTTCCAAGTTCATCGCACAGGACAGACAACGGTTCCTCTCCAGCATGGCTCCCGAGACTTCCTCCCATTCCGATGCACAAGACAAGCGGCAGCCGCTGCTCATAGGCAAATCGGTTCAGCCAGGCCAATCCCATCATCAGATCATTTTCCTGGTAACACTCCACTCCCTCCGGAATAAAATAATAATCCCGCAGATACTGCTTTGCCTGCTTGCATTTTACTACCGCAATGCCTGCCAGAGGTGCCGCCCCGGAAAACTCTGCCCCCACATCCGCACTGCCGCAGGCCACTCCCGCCAGAAACGTACCATGTCCGCTTTCATCCCGCTGTGGCACAATTTCTACCGGCCGTTCCGACTGCAGCGCAGCGTTGATCTCTTCCTCTCCGTAAAAAGTTCCGTATACCATACCATTCGGCGGTGTTCCATCCTGCCTGGTCTGATCCCAGATACCAAGGATTCTCGTGCTTCCATCCTGATTTCGGAATGCCGGGTGTTCATAAGTAATTCCTGTGTCAACGAACCCGATCAGAACTCCCTGTCCCTGCAGATCAAGCGCCGACGGATTTTGCAGGCGCAAAATTCCGCTGACTTCCAGTGCCGTCATATCCATTGGTGTCAGGCAATGGGGAATCGTCAGGTACGGATAATCCTGCAGGTTCAGTTCCGGAGATCGGCGCCTGCTGTAATATCCGATATCATAGGTATCATCCACCTGTATAATACATTCCGGGTCTCCCAGTGGGTAACCTCCGATATAATCCAGAATCAGGTCATAATAATCGTTCGAATAAACCGCTTCTTTGCAAAGTTCTTCTTCCAAATTTCTACTGTTCTCCCAAAGTATTCGCTTATTACTAAATATATGCCACAGCTATCCATAAGTGTACCATACGACTTCCTTTATATAGCTTGCGAAACAGAATACAAGAAAGTGTGCTCATCCCATTTCCTTCACATATCTGATATTGCACTGCTTTCTTGTCTGCGCCGAGCACGCTTGCGAAGCAAGATCTTCCTTTCGTGCGAGTGTGCATTCTACATTTTCTTTTTAGGATAGAGCGATTTTTTCTATCCTAAAAAGAACGTACCAGGGGAAAATTAGTTTTTCCCAGTACGTTCTTTTCACACTTTACTTCACTTTTTAATTTGATTTTATATCTTCAGGTCGATTCCTTCCTGGCAGATCGCACCGCAGCCACCAACCCATACCGTCGGTTTCTGTTCCACCATCCGCACTTTTGTATAAACTTTTGACGGACGGTTCATATGTTCTCCCTGAAGGAAACAGTTGATCTGATTTACTTTAATCTTACCCATTTGATACAGATAATAAGTCAGCCCGCCATTGGATGTTCCCGTGGCACATTCCTCAGGAATATCATACAACGGTGCATAATTACTGCAATATGCGGTAATCTCATTCCCCTCTGTATCACAACTTTCTAAATTTTCTGTTTTGTTCCGCGGATTCAGACAGGACATGTGTACCCCTACCACCTCCAGTTCCTCTGAGATTCTGCGGACTTCTTCTTCATGCTGTACTGCTTTCAACAAAGCATCTCTGCTTCTGACGCACACATGAATATCTCTCAAACCAGATTTCACGATACGGACTTTCATCTCTTCATCCAGCGCATCCGTGTCAAGCTCATAAGCCTTACAGATCCGCTCTGTCATCTGCTGATCCAGAACCTGGCCCATTTCCGGCTGATCCATCTCCATCCAGATGATCCCCTCTGAAACCTCCACCGACAGATTTGCTTCCCTTGTGACAAGTTCATACACACCATCTCCAATCACACCTTTCTGATATAAATAAGAAAAAGATGCAATTGTTGCATGACCGCACAGCGGAACTTCTGCTGCCGGGGTAAAATAGCGAATGGCAAAACTTCTGCCATTCAACCGGGTGATAAATGCGGTTTCAGAAAAATGAAGCCTGGTGGCAATCTGCTGCATCTGAGTATCCGTCAGAGTCTCACATTCTGCATCGGAAGCTCCGTGCACAGGAAGCATTTTTCCCAAATCACTCGCTTCACTCAGATATACAACTCCTGCCGGATTTCCACCTTCCGGCTGATCTGAAAATCCATTGACTACGTTTACTTTCATGGCTTTCTTGAACTTCCCTTTCAGTTCTTTGTTACTGAACTCTCTGCCTGCTTTTTTTCTCCCCTGCTGGCAAAAAATTCGGATATGATAGAAGAGGCTATGATCACAGAACCTCCGACAACCAGCTGCCAGTATAACGTATCTCCGAGCATAAGCACTGCCAGAAATGTGGCAAATACGCTCTCAAAAGATAACAAAATACCACTCGTTGTCGTGGATACCCGCTTCATGCCGTACAGACACAGGAAATATGGAATGATGGAGCAGAAAATTGCCAGGAAGAAAAATGCACCAAACGGTAAAGAAATAGTACCGATTACCCGGAAACTTCCACTGAGCAGTGTCGCGATCCATGCAAGCACTGCCACCGTTCCCATCTGTGTCAGATTTAACAGCCAACCATCATACTGTTTGCTGAATTTCGATGAGTATACAATATGTACGGCATAAGAAAGTGCACATCCTGCACTGAGCAGATCCCCCTTATTAAAAGAATCCAGCCCGTTTGCAAGAAGCAGGCATATTCCAACCATACAGATCACAGACGCAAGTACATCGCTGTGCGCCGGTTTCTTTCTTCTTATAATAAGATACACGATCGGAAGTATGATAATATAAGAAGCTATGATAAATGACGACTTCGAAGCAGCGGTAAACTGAAGTGCAACTGTAAATAAAAAGAATTCAAAAAACATTGCAATTCCCATTTTCATTCCTGAAAACAGGAGCTCTTTATTGTAATGTTTGAATTTTGGTATACAGATCACTGCGAGTATGATCGCAGCGAAGGAAAATCGAAATGCCAGCAATACAGTCGGAGGCACTTCTGCCACCAACTGTTTTACGGCTATGTAAGCGGTGGCCCACAGAAATGCAGAGGCCACGAGGGCCATGCACCCCATGAGTCGTCCCTTGTTCATGATTTATTTAAATCCTCTCTTCACCATGTCTGTCACTGCAAATGTTGCTACATCATCTGCATATTTACCTGCACCAAAGCCTGCGTCATAACCAAGCTCTTTTGCAAGTTCGTGTGTAATACGGGCACCACCGCAGCATACGATATATTTATCACGAAGTCCCTCAGCCTCCAGAAGTTCGATCAGATTTGTTAAGTTCTGAATATGAACATCTTTCTGGGTAACTGTCTGAGATACCAGCAGTACATCTGCATGTAACTCTTTTGCTTTCTCGATAAATTCTTCGTTCGGAACCTGAGAACCAAGGTTGTATGCCTCGATCATCTCATAACGCTCCAGACCATAATGTCCTGCAAATCCTTTTCGGTTCATAACAGCATCGATACCTACGGTATGTGCATCTGTACCAGTGGAAGCACCTACTACTACGATCTTTCTGCCGAAGTGCTCTTTGATATATTCATTCACTTCATCCATGGACATTGTCTCTTCTTCTACTGTCTGTACATGGATATCTGTGTAGTTTACTGTGTGAACGCAGCTGCCATAGCAAACATAGAAGGTAAATTCTGTATCAAGTGCATGGTGATGTGCTACGTTGACATCTTCCAGTCCCATCTGTTTGCAAAGCTGTCTTGCTGCTTCTTCTCCGCGCTCATCATCTTTGATCGGTAAAGTGAAACTCATCTGCATTTTACCATCATTCATGGTGTCGCCGTATGGTTTAATCTTGGTCAGATCCAGAGTTGTATCAAAATCTGCCTTGCTCATATTGTAAAGTCCACTCATCGCTTAGACCTCCTTTTTCATCAGAGTAATAAATGGATTGAAGTAAACATCATCTTTTACTACAACACCATCCAGACCTTTTCCGCCATCTTTCGGACGTTTGATATCTGCAAAAATACCCTGTTCCAGTGTGGCAAACATACCCTGATGCTCGATCTCTACTAACAGATCAGTTGCTTTCTGGAGTACTTCGTTTGCACGGGACTGAATGATTCCGCCCTCTTTGAACTGAAGCTCGGAGCCGAAATCTTTCATGGTACGGAAAATGTACTGTGCATTCTCGATTGCCAGTGCACGGTCAGACATAAACGGTGTGTGGATCGCCTCTGTCATCATACCAAGCAAATGGATCTTCTGTCCAGTCATAATTGTAACTGCGTTGAATAATGCATCCTGTACATGACCGCGGAAAATATTTCCTGTCATGAATTTTGTCGGAGGCATGTATTTTAATGGTGCTTTCGGGAAGATTTCTCTTGCCATCTCAGCCTGTGCCAGCTCATACAGGAATCCGTTCTCTACATCCGGGGAAATCTCGAATGCGTGTCCAAGACCCTGCTGCTCTTCCGGCAGACCTGCCATCAGTGCGAACTGCTCATTCAGGAACTGGGAAGCAAGTACGGTATGTGCTTCCTCTACAGCATCTGCGGTTGTCAGGTAGTTGTCCTCACCGGTATTGATGATAACGCCTGCATAACCATTGATGATACGTGAGAAATACTGGTCAACCAGTGTTCTCTGCATGTTGATATCACGGAACAGAATACCGTATAACGCATCGTTCAGCATAACGTCCAGACGCTCTAATGCACCCATTGCTGCGATCTCCGGCATACATAATCCGGAACAGTAGTTACAGAGACGGATATATCTCTTCTCTTCTTCTCCTACTTTATCCAAGGCTGCTCTCATGAGACGGAAGTTTTCCTGTGTCGCATAAGTACCACCGAAACCTTCTGTAGTTGCACCATATGGTACGTAATCCAGTAAGGACTGTCCGGTTGTACGGATAACTGCGATAATGTCTGCGCCCTGTTTTGCTGCTGCAACAGCCTGTGTGATATCTTCGTAAATATTACCTGTAGCAACGATCAGATAAAGGTATGGACCTTCTTTGTCTCCGCCGTAAGACTCCAGATATGCATTTCTCTGTGCTACATTTTTTGCTACTCTCTCTGTGGTAGCTTCTGCGATCGGCCAGATAGCCGCTTTGATTTCATCGATGGAAGCAACCGGAAGTTTTGTCAGATCTACTTCTCCGCTGCTTACTTTTTCAGCAACTTCCTGTGGTCCTACACCAAGTGCAACCATTGCATTTCCGATATAGAAAGAAGCACCACCGGAAAGTACACCTTTTTCTTTTAAATGATCCACTACTACGTTTGGAAGCGGAACCTCTACCTCATTGACACCGTCGATTCCTAACAGACGGCAAACAGCTCTCTCTACTGTAACTGTTGTATGTTCATCGATAAAAGCCTGAACATCTGCAGCAACGTTATGTGCACTTGCTCTTGCTTTTGCGATTAATTCCTGGTTTAATCCAAGCTTGCTCATACTTGAAAAACTCCTTTCGACTTTATGGTAAGTAACACGTCCGGCTATTTTTCACGCCATCTGTACTTAGGGTGAAAAGCAGGGAAACCTTAACGGTCTCCCGCTTTTCCATTGTTTTTATGTCCTATGATATTTGCTGATGATTAATGTGTATGACGGCGAACACGAGCCAGATCAGCTGGTTCAATTGTCATCTGTAATCCCTGTTCAAGTGCTGCTACACCAACAATATTTGCTTTCTTCTTGCCGGTACATACATCACATGTGCAGTGCGGCTCATAATGAGTCGGCTCTGTGTATGTAGTGATAACACCTTCGTAGTTACGAAGAATAACTTTACCAGGTGTCTGGGAAATAACGTAGTTTGGCATAACCGGTGTTTTTCCACCACCGCCCGGTGCATCTACTACGAATGTCGGTACTGCGTAACCGGATGTATGGCCACGAAGACCCTCGATGATCTCGATACCTTTGGAAACCGGAGTACGGAAGTGCTCTAATCCAAGGGAAAGGTCACACTGGTAAATGTAGTAAGGACGTACACGGATCTGTACTAATTTGCGAACCAGGTCTTTCATTACATGTACACAGTCATTTACGCCTGCTAATAATACGGTCTGGTTTCCTAACGGGATACCTGCATCTGCAAGTCTTGCACATGCAGCTGCGGACTCTTCTGTAATCTCCTGCGGATGATTGAAATGAGTGTTTAACCAGATCGGATGGTATTTTTTCAACATGTTGCACAGTTCCGGAGTGATACGCTGCGGCATAACAACCGGTGTTCTGGATCCGATACGGATGATCTCTACGTGAGGAATTGCTCGCAGCTGAGAGATGATGTACTCAAGTCTCTCATCACTGATCAGTAATGCGTCACCACCGGATAACAATACGTCACGTACTTCCGGATGATTGCGGATATACTCTAAGCACTGCTCAACCTGATCGGTAGGAACGGAGCCATCTTTCTGTCCTGCGAAACGTCTTCTTGTACAATGACGGCAGTACATGGAGCACTGGTCTGTTACCAGGAACAGTACACGGTCCGGATAGCGGTGTGTCAGTCCAGGTGCCGGAGAATCTGTATCCTCATGTAACGGATCTTCCAGATCTGCGGTTGAACGATGAAGTTCTTTCTCTGTCGGGATTGCCTGTTTACGAACCGGATCTTCCGGATCGTTCGGATCGATCAGAGATAAATAGTAAGGTGTAACTGCCATACGCAGTGTGCTTAAGCATTTTGCAACACCTTCCTCTTCCTCTTTTGTCAGTGTCATATATTTTTTCAGGTCATCAACAGTCTCTACTCTGTTTTTTACCTGCCAGTGCCAGTCATTCCATAATTCGTCTGGAATATCTTTGAATAATCCGAATTCTCTGCTTTTTCTCATAGTTTTATATCTCCTCTTGATTATTTACAATATAGTTTTATTTTCCCCAAAATAAAGTTATACATTATATTTATACATATTTCTGATCGAACAGGTTGCGGATTGCTTCGTTCTCTCTTAATTCCTGAAGTGTGATCTCTGCATGACCTTTTGTATATCCGTTACCGATGATCATGTCGATATCTTTACCAACACCCTCTGCACCAAGTGCTGCTTTTGTGAAGCTTGTAGCCATGGAGAAGAAGTATACGATACCACCGTCATGTACCGGAAGGATTGCGGACATCTCACAGTTGTTTACGTTTACACAGCAGATAGATACGTCGTACTCTTTGCCATCATTTGCTGCCAGAGCTTTCTCTAATACATCTACCGGAAGAGCTGCACTTGCCTGAAATGCTTTGTGGCATACACCAAGTTTTAATAACTCATCTACGCCATCCTGGCTGTAATCCATAGCAACAACGCGGCCTGTCGGTCCTACACGTTTCATAGCTTCGTAGCAAACCAGTGTACCGGATTTTCCAGCACCACCGAGAACCAGAACACTCTGACCCGGTTTTACTAATTTTGCTGTCTGTGCCGGAGCTCCTGCAACGTCTAATGCTGCCAGTGCCAGCGGCTCGCTGATGTCATCCGGAAGTTTTGCATATAATGCGCTCTCGAATAATATTGCCTGGCCTTTGATATCTACACGGTCGATGTCCGGATGAATATCAAGGATCTCATCGATTTTCAGCGGTGTCATGGACAGAGATACTAAGGATGCGATCTTGTCACCAACTTTAATGTCGAGGTCTAAGTCTTCGCCGATGTAAGCTACTTTACCGATGAACATTCCGCCGGATCCTGTTACTGGGTTCTGCATTTTTCCACGTTCATTTACGATTCCCAGGATCATTTCTTTGATTTTCTCTTTGTCACCGCCGCATGCCTCTTCGATCTGTGTGAAGGAAGCGGAATCAATATTTAAGGAAATAACATCACAGATAATCTCGTTGGAGTATCTCTTTGTCATGTCGTTGTCAATTTTTAAAGCTGCCTGTGTTAAAACTCCCTGTGGCTCAATTACACGATGAATACCATATTTGTTTCCTACTAATTTTCCCATTGTTTTCTCCTCCTGAAAAAGATTTCTTTCCTTATCATAGTGTTCTCTGAAAAGCAGTTTCCCCAAACTGTTTTTCTGCTTTATCATGAACAAAAGCAGTTCATGATCACCATTCGCCACTCGTCAATCATACCAGCATGTTGACTCGTTTGCGCTCATTAAAAATCACGTTTTGTTTATCTGTAAAAGGATTCAGTTGCTTTGCAATCGTTTGTCAGGGTTTTTAACATTTTCATAACCGAATCCCTTTTACATCTTAACTGACATGAAGTTCCGGTTATATGTAACCCTACCGGATTGTTTCACTGAGCCCGGATTATTTTAATCCAAGGATCTCTCTTGCTTCTGCCGGAGTTGCTACCGGTCTGCCAAGCTCTTTTGCAATTCTTACTACTTTTTCAACCATCTCACCGTTGGAAGCAGCAAGTCTGCCTTTCTCAAGATATACGTTATCTTCGAAACCGACTCTTACGTGTCCGCCCATCAGAATTCCCATTGTTACCATCGGATACTCAAATCTGCCGACGCCGGATACAGTCCATGTGGAACCTGCCGGAATGCTGTTTGCCATGAAGAGCAGATCTCTCGGCTCACCGGAGATTCCTCCGTTGACTCCCATTACAAAATCAAAATGCATTGGTGCTTTGATGTATCCTTTTTTATGAAGGCGGATAGCCATGTCGATCATACCTTTGTCAAACACTTCGATCTCAGGTTTGATTCCGTATTCGTTCATTGTGTTTGCGAAATCAATGATCATGTTCTCTGTGTTGACGAAAATTTCATCTCCACCGAAGTTACATGTTCCACAGTCAAGGGTTGCCATTTCCGGTCTTAAAGTAGTAGGTGCCAGACGTTCTTCGTTACTCATACCAACTGCTCCCCCAGTAGATGGCTGAATAATTACATCCGGACATACTTCTTTGATCGCGTTAATGCAGGCCTCGAAACGATCCCTGCTCTGTGTCGGTGTTCCGTCATCCTCTCTTACATGAAGATGGATAATGGAAGCTCCCGCGTCGTAAGCGCTTTTTGCTTCTTTTGCAATTTCCTCTACTGTATATGGAACAGCCGGGTTATGTTCTTTGGTAACCTCGGCGCCACAGATACATGCAGTGATAATTAATTTTTCCATAGCGTTTACCTCTCCTTTAAAATTTTCCCCAATACATTATAAAACATTAAGAGCGCCATCCATCGGAATCCTTTTGTCTGACTCCTTTGAATAGCGCCCCACGTTTTCACATGACAGTTCAAAAGCTGTCTGCCCCTGAACCAAGTCCGGATCTCATTATAAATCCGGCCTTTCGGCGGTCACCGCCTTCACATACAACCTTGGAAATAATGTTCCTTATCATTTGCTGCTACCCGGTAAACCGCACCTCTATTTTTGATATTATGTAGTTTTTTGATATTATGCTGAAATACTAATTTTTCTGATTAATAAGGTTCTGCCTTAAAATTACTTACGCTGTTTATCTTTTGGAACGACGCATGTTCCGCTTGCGCGGCATACAACGATCGGCTCCTCGAGAATATCACATGCGGAATCATTGATGTCAGGTCTCGGAGCGATTACTTTACGTGCTTCGAATACCATCTTTCTGGATGTGTTTCCAACAGATACGATCTCACCAACAGCTTCGATATAATCGCCTGCATATACAGGTGCCATGAACTCTACCATATCGTAAGCTTTAAACAGTCCCTCATCTCCATCATTTAAGATGAGAAGTTCTGTAGCTACATCTCCGAATAAACCAAGCATTCTTGCTCCGTCTACGAGATTTCCACCGTAGTGTGCATCATGTGCGCTCATTCTCAGTCGGATCACTGATTTCATTTTTTCCATTGTTTCTTCCTCCTATACATACCTTCTGATGTGTGTTTCCTGTTTCTTTCGAAACGATCAACCATGAATAAGTACCCGCTGCAAATGCAGCTAATACATATTGTATAGCGCTCCACGCATCATGGATATATAGAAAAAAGAGTGGTTTTAGGTAAAAAAATACTACTAACAAATCAATTCCCGCTTTTTTTAATTAGGTACTACGACTTGCTAATAGTGCTCCATGATATCATGACAGTACAGAGACTGTACATCTCTGTCCCAAGCAAGGATCCAATCACGAACCATTACTTTCGGCAGCTTACTCCTTCATCTACATCATTAGAAGTGATTTCCCTTGGCATCTGCGATTACCCAATAAGCTGCGCCTCTATTGTCTGCAATATGTTGTTGTTGATACTTGCATGTTACCATCTGGTAACCGATTCGTCAACTGGTACTTTTGTACAGAAAACAGTTTTCATTTTTGTCTCTTTTGTATATTCTGCCGTTTTTGTTCGCCACAAATGAACACACTTCTTTCTCGCAAAGACTTTTTGTGGTTAGTTATCAATATTAGACAGCTTCCACTGGTGACTTTTTGGTAACTTTCCCAGATTTTTTTTTTCGCCTTTACAAACAATTTTTTTTATGATACAAAGGAGTTAGCAATCGTATTGTCAGGCAAATATAATACGCAGGAGGTATTTTATTATGGTAGACGCGGGGTTTCTATCCATTATCCCACCGATTGTAGCAATTGTACTTGCCTTACTTACAAAAGAAGTTGTATTCGCACTCTTGGCAGGTGTTTTCTCTGGTACAATCATTTATTCAGCACTTGCAGGACTTGGTCCCTTTGGTGTGCTCTCTACAACAGTAACTATCATGATCGACAAGGTGGGGTCCAATGCCGACATGATTCTTTTCCTTTGCTTCTTAGGTGTTCTGGTAATCCTTATTACCAAAGCAGGTGGAGCAAGAGCCTACGGAGAATGGGCTTCCAGTAAGCTGAAAAACAGAAAGAGCGTTCTTTTTGCAACAGCTTTACTTGGTATTTTCTTCAGTATTGATGATTACTTCCACTGCCTGGCAGTTGGAACGATCATGAGACCTGTAACAGACAGATCCAAGATCTCCCGTGAAAAACTGGCTTACCAGATCGACGCCATCGGCGCTCCACTCTGTGTTATCATGCCGATCTCATCCTGGGCAGCTTCCGTTATTTCCTATTTCCCGGAAGATGGTTCTGTATCAGGTATGCAGACATTTATTCAGGCGATTCCGCTGAATCTGTATGCAATGTTATCTATTTTTATGGTTCTCTTCTTAACATTCAAGAAGAAATCCGAGTTCGGACCGATGCTGGTAGCAGACAAGCTGGCAGCAAAAGGTATCTTCTCATCACCAGAAGGGGACGTGACAGAAGACGACTTATCCAGTTTCGAGAAAGAAAACCAGAACGGTCGTGTATGTGACCTCGTTATTCCGATCGTAGTCCTGATTGTATCCTGTGTACTCTGTATGCTGTACGTTGGTGGATTATTCTCAGGCGAAGGTCTCTCCGTCATGGAAGCTTTCGGTAACACTGTTGCAGCTACAGCACTTGCACTTGGTGCATTCTGTACATTAGTATTTACATTCATTTACTACTTATGCCGTCGCGTTCTTACTTTCAAAGAATTATTCGGTGGCATCAGCCAGGGTGTGTGCACAATGGTTCCGGCTTGTATCATTCTTACTTTTGCATGGACCATCGCAAGCGTATGCCGTGACTACCTTGGAACAGGCGAATTCGTAGCACATGTTGTTGCTACCTCCGGTATCCCGGTTATCATCCTTGCTCCGATCATCTTTATCATTGCAGCATTACTTTCTTTTGCAACTGGTACAGCATGGGGCACATTTGGTATCCTGATTCCGATCATCATTTCCATCTGTTCCGTAGCAGCTCCAAGCATGACAATCACATGCTTATCTGCAACATTAGCAGGTTCTGTATTCGGCGATCACTGTTCACCGATCTCAGATACCACGATCCTGTCCTCTACAGGTTCTCAGTGTAACCATCTGAAACATGTAGGTACCCAGATGCCATACGCAGTTATCGTAGCTGTGTGCTGTGCGATCGGATACGTCGTTGCCGGTGTTACAAACGGACTTGGACAGGCAGTAAGTACAGGTATTTCCTTAGTCGTTGCAATCGTAATCTTAACAATTATCCTTCTGATTGCACCAAAGGTTTGGAAATACACACCGGAACAGCAAGAAATCATTAACTCAGTAGAAGATTAAATCTCTATATACTGACATGTAAAGCGGACATTCGCAATTCGCTTGCGCTACTTGCTCATGAACGCAGTCGCTATGCTTCTGCGTTCACATTCTCTTAGCAAACAGGAAAGAACCGATGTAGCAATACATCGGTTCTTTCCTGTTTACTGGAAAATTCAATTTTCTTGATTAATATTTTTTTCTATTCCTGCTCATCCAACAGATCCATCACGTCGTCCTGCAATCCCAACAGCCGGCAGATCCGAAATGCATCTCTCGGACAGTTTCCTTCATTTTCCACACGATACAGACCATAATTCATATGTGAAGCGATAACTGAAACGCCTTTTTGGGTTCCTGCAGTCTGAATTTCATGCTGTACCTGGTTTTCATCCATATCCTTGAGGCCAACAACCTGATAATGTGCATTTCCATGCTCCGCCACATGATCAAAATGCGTAACCAGCAATGCCACCACCTGCTTACTGTTCAGATATTTCGTCACAGCCCGCACCAGTGCGGCACCCTCATGCGGGTTTGTTCCCCTTGAGAACTCATCCAGCACCACAAAACAGAACTCTTTTTCTACGTTTTCGATGACATCTTTCATCTGAATGATCTCTGCGCCAAAACTTGACAGTCCTTTCTGTACGGACTGTAATTCCTCTGAGATCATCTGAATATTCTCAAAAAACGGGATCTCTGCATAGTCTGCATACACATAAAAACCACACATGGCCAGCAATACGTTCAACACAATGGTTTTCAACGAAATACTCTTTCCACCCATATTTGCGCCGGTGATCACTGTTGCGCCCTGGCATAATTCAATGGACAACGGGGTGAATTCCAGTCCACGGTCTTTTAATACCGATGCAACCCATGGATTTGTCACATTCTCCAATTTAAAACAGATTTCTGTGTCTGCATAACCATTCTGTCTTACTATATTTTTATACATGTCACTTTTTGGCTCTTCTCTCAGACCACTGAAAATCGGTTTTACTGCCTTTCCAAAATAAGTTGCTGTCACCTTCTCCAGCAGCAGATCCAGCCGCCCGGTCACATTTGCATTATAAAGCATTGCATCCAGATATGGCTGCAACTGATTCGTCAGCCGTTCCCGAATGATCTGCTCCTCTTCTTCTTCCAAAAGCACCACTTCATGCCGCAGGCTCTGATATTCCTTTTTTGTCTCCTCCGCAGCGATCTCCATAGATTTTTCCAGTTCCCGCTTGCGCTTACGGATGGCATCCAGCTTCTCGGAATATGCTTCATAAATGTAAAAACTCGGGATCCGGCGTCCGTCCGGATCTAAAATATCCAGCGCAGCCTCCAGATCCATATAGTCCATTCCGGTCATTTTTGTCTGACCATTCACATAATTTGCTTCACTCCGTGCCTGCTCTGAATAGATCAGGAAATTCTTGATTTCAAATAATTCAATGTCATTCAGACACATTTCCCGCGCCTTTTTAATGGTCGGCCGTACGTCTTTCATCTGCATAAATATACGGCGCAGATGATTAAGTTCCTGCTTCAATTCCTCTTTTTTACTGATAAGTTTTTCCAGATTGGACAGTTCTTCCATCAAAAGATCCTGCTCCTCCACCGTATACGGTGTCAGCCGCCGCACCCGTTCCTGTCCGTAAGGTGAGGACGGATTTAACCGGTCCATGATATACTGCAGTCCCACACTGCTTTTCTGTTCATATGTTAACTGAATCATGCTAATTCCCCCATAATCTTCCTGTATTCGTCCCTGACGTTGTATACAGGCACATTAATTGTTGCAGACATTTTCTCCATAAATTCATCCTTGTCAAAATGAAATCCATAGGCAGAAAACGGATTGATCGTCACAGCCAGAAGCTGCAGGGCGTCTGCTACTTCAAACCGTAATCCCTTAATCTGCAGTTTTTCATACATATCACTGGAAAGCAGGATCTTGCTGCCATCCAGAAGCACCATTTTTTTGCCCTTCAGATCCGTATTGGACATGATCAGAGTTTTCACCATGGCATCCGTCAGTCCCCCCTGAACGACGATGTAATCCGGTGGCTTTTCCGCACCTCTCCGCCATACTTTCTCCGGTGTCACACGCTCCTCCGGCCATACGATATGTTCCGGATCCGTCACCGGGATGTATTTCATATCATTTTGATTCCACAGTTCCTCCGGCACATCAAAAGGTGCCTGCGGCAGCTGCAGGATTTCACAGGTATACGCGGTATCCCGCACAACCGTAGCCATACTCTTGTGATAGGATGCACCGGTACACAGGATCGTGCTCTGACTCACCTTTCTGGAGCAGAGACTTTTTCGACCCAAAGCTCCATCAATCAAAATTTTATCAACACCATAAGGCCGGATCAGATCTGATACTGCCGACAACTGGCTCGTCATAGATGGTCCTGCGATCTGCACAAAACCATCCGTCCTTGCCCGAAAAATAATGATCTCACCCATCGGTGTGTAAATTCCGGTAGAACATAAAATCTCCCGGGTCGTATCGCAGTATTTCAGCAGATCTGCTGCCGTTGCGACAATCGTCCCTTTATAAACAAAAATGCCCGGTTTTACCGTATTGGTAACCAGGTCTGTACTCTCACCATCTCTTCCCACTGATGTGGCACCAAAAGAAACCCCGTTTTTCTTCAGCTCAGCGATCAGCTGATTCAACGTGGTTGTCTTTCCAGCATTTTTACACATACCGATCAGGGAAACAGAATCGTAAGGTGCTGCCAGTTCGTACAATGATTTCATACTTACCTCCATAACAACTACATTTCAATCCCTTTCCTTGCCGGTACTCCTTTTTCAAATGGATGCTTCACCGCATTCATGTTTGTGATATAATCCGCCAGTTCCACAAGTTCCGGCTTCGGATTACGTCCCGTCATGACCACTTCAAGCTGCTCCGGGCGATTTTTCAGGAACTCCACCACTCTTGATGTATCGATCAGTTCTGCATTGCACAGATCCAGCATCTCATCCATCACAAGCAGCCGGGCTTTCTGCTCCACAGCCGCCGCCGTCACTTTTTCAAACAATGCAGTATAGGCCGCCTTTGCCTCCACTTTTTCCTCCGGTGTCATCAAAAAGGAAAATCCGAAATGATGCTCCTCCACAAGCACCGTGATGTTCGGCACCTTTCGTAAAATATTCATCTCACCGGTTGTTCCATCCTTCAGAAACTGGGAATATACAACCGGGAAGCCATTTCCTGCACAACGGATCGTCAGACCAACCCCCGCGGTCGTCTTACCCTTGCCTGTCCCCTCATAAATGTGAACAAGTCCCTTCATTTTTGTTTCCTCCTTATATACCGTTTCTCCTGCGTTTTGCGCAGAATACCCCCTAGAACCACTTCTTTTTACTATCTCAATCATAGCATGCCGGCCCCTGTTTTACAAGCAGTATCCCACCGTAAAACACAGTCTGCCAAACAAAAAACCTGCTGTTTTCACGCCATATCTAACATGAAAATAACAGGTTTTCTATTTCATCAACAAGTACTATTCAACACTCATGCAATGCATTACTCAATATCTTGATCACATCCAGCACACTGTAAAACTGATATACCATATTTTCTTCGATCCATTGAATTTCACCCTGCCAGGATGAATTCTGACGGTATCTGACGTTCAACAGAAAGGTTCCCTTCCCGCCACGTTTTTCCAGTACTTCCTCAGGCATACAGACTTTCTCAGGCCTTGCTTCCACTACAGGCTCCTTTTTTTCAAAAGAACGCATCTGAGTCGAGGCTTCTGGAAACCGTATCTGGTCAAAAAATACTTCCGCTGCTTCGATCATGCGAATGATATTGCTGAACGTTACCGGTTCTTTACTATAACAATGATAGATTTTTCCTGACATCTCACCGTCCTCAATACTGTCAATGCAGATACTAATCAGATTTGGCACATGCCAGGCAATGCAATGATTATGCTCCATATTCCATTCCATATTCCATTCCATTTCCCTTCATAATCTGTCTGGTCTGCTGCATCCACTCCGGTTCCTTGCTTCGGAATGTAATTGCCGCATCTACCATGCACTCTGCTCACTCTTAAACTGAATTGGTGAATCCAGATTTTCCACATCTGCTACTGTTGACACGAAAAAATCCAGATTTTTGGCCCAGCTTTTATGTTCTCTTGCAAAATATTTACGAATACGTTCAAAAATCATACTGCAATTTTCTTTATTTGCGCCTGTCAAGAGTATCAGATACTGAGAAGCACTGTATTTTGTAAAGGAATCCCCTCTGCGCAGACAATGCTGCACGGTATTCTGAAGATCCTCCATCATAATCTCAAGTTTCTCCGGTTTCTCCATCGGACGACCTTTTCCGTCTGTCACACTGCAAAGCATCAGATATGCAGACTTTCCACTTCGCTCCAGCATACGTGAAACCAAGCGGTAGCTGTCACGGAAACTCGGCAGGCCACAATAATAAGCGCCTCCCTGAATTTCCTCCTCTTTCAGCCGTTCCTTAATCTCCTGAATCTCTCTCGGTTTTGTATCATTGATCTGGCTGCTCATCTCTTCAAACTGCTTCATCAGTTTTTCTGACGGGCTGATACCAAGTTCTTCAAAAAACAGTTTTGCTGTATCTTCATATTCTTTCATGGCTTCCCGGTAATGTTTCAGACCAATATAACACTCGATCTTCACCGACTGCCATTCATCAAAAGGATACAGTTTGCAGGCTAGCTCACAGAATGCTAGCGCATCTTCATAGTCGCCTCTCTCCATCAGAATATCACAGAGATCCTTTAATGCCTGCGTGTAAATCTTCTTATACTGGATACTCTCGATCAGCACCCACTCTTCACCCGACAGATTCTGCAGAAATTCTCCGTGATACATCCGGCAGATTTCCTTCAGCAGTTCTTCTTTCTGTCCTGCATCTGTGCAAGCCTCTTCTTCCTTATATAAGGCAACAAATGTTCTGGCATCCACCTTTGTCTCCATCGGAGCCTGCCAGCTGTAAATACCTTTTTTAATATTCACATACTCTGCCTCAGGCAGTCCTGTTTCTACGATCATCTTTTTTAAGCGATGGACTGTCACGCGGAGATTATTGGCCGCGTCAGCCAGTTCATCCCGTCCGTACAGTGCAGACAACAGTTTTTCCCGGGCAATACCCTGTTCTCCATAGTATAACAATATCTGAAGCAGTTTCATTGCCTTTGTCGTGGTATTTTTTCCAAATGATATCGGCTGTTCCCCATACATGACCGAAAAGTCTCCCAGCATGTGAACTTCCAATATTGCTAATTTCTCATTCATGTTTTTTCCTCGTTTCTCATTAACGGAGCAGTCTCGGAAACTCTATAAGTTCCATATTTCCGCTCTTTTTTATTGTTCAT
>CAVEOS010000031.1:0-28302 GCA_963617435.1 Lachnospiraceae bacterium | reverse complement strand
CTGTTTCCTCTGGCACTCTTTTTTGTACTGACTGCCACTTCCGTGGTGCTGGTGGCAGCATGTATTCCACTGACAGTTCCGAAAGCAATGGGATATCAGTTATATACAGTTGTAAGCGGCAGTATGGAGCCTGAAATCCCAGTGGGAAGCCTGGTATACATCAAATATGTGGAGCCAAAAGAAATCGTAGAAGGTGATGTCATAGCATTCTATGGATCAGATGCGGATGGCTCAATTATTACTCATCGTGTGGTTTCAAACAGTACCGCTATGGGCGAATTTATCACAAAAGGTGATGCGAACGAAGAAAATGATATGAATCCTGTGACATACAATCAGTATATGGGCAAAATGGTGCGTTCCATTCCAAAAATCGGTGGTATTGTGCAGACAATCACGGGCGGTTCAGGCAAAATAGCCGTCGGATGTGTGATCGGATTGGCCGTGGTGCTGGAAATCATTGCAGCGGTGTTGAACCGGCGGCTGGAAGATAACGAAGAATAAGTTCCTGTGGGCATTAACCATGCATAGATATATTTTTTGATATTTATGTATGGTTAGTGTCTTTTTTTGATCGCGTGATTGTAATTGAGCCATACAGACTAAAAATGTACTAAATTGGAAAAACGGACAAAATAGGGGCAAAAAGCTTTGGAAAAACGGACAAAAATAATTGCATAGAAATAAAAAGCGTGGCATAATGTAGATACGTATTGTAAGAAGGAGAAAAAACAGGAGGGATAACATGTTATATCGAAACATAACGGAACGAATCGAATGTTTTTTTGAACAAGAACAAAAATCGGCATTAATGATTACCGGAGCACGTCAGGTAGGAAAAACATATTGTATCCGGGAATATGCAAAGCAGCATTTTGAATATGTAATAGAAATCAATTTTCTGGAAATGCCACAGGCAGTTGCCTTGTTCGAAAATGCTTCCGGAAGTGATGATATATTGATGAGAATTTCGGCATTGACGGATATTCCAATGGAAAAGGGAAAAACAATCATATTTTTTGATGAAGTTCAGGAATGTAAGGAAATTGTTACGGCAATTAAATTTTTGGTGGAAGAAGGCAGTTACCGCTACATTCTCAGTGGATCATTGCTTGGTGTGGAATTGAAGGATATCCGTTCCATTCCGGTTGGATATATGTCGGTATATGAAATGTTCCCGATGGATTTTTTTGAATTTTGCAGAGCAAACAGAGTGTCAGAAAAAGTTTTGGATAAACTGCATCAGTGTTTTGAACGGAAAATCCCAGTGGATTCGTTGATTCATGAGCGAATGATGGATTTGTTTCGATTATATCTGATTGTTGGTGGAATGCCGGCGGCAGTGCAGCGTTATCTGGATACGAACAATTTAAATGAAGTAATGCAGGTGCAAAAAGGAATTATTCAACTGTATAAGAAGGATATTGCGAAGTATGATCCGGAGCAGAAACTATATCTGGAAGATATTTTTCAGTTGATTCCGAGTGAATTAAACAGTAAAAATAAGCGTTTTATTTTGAAAAATCTGAATGAAAATTTTAAGTTTTCAAGATATGAACATAGTTTTATCTGGCTAAAAGAGGCAGGAGTGGCGTTGCCTGTTTATTGTGTGCAGGAACCGCAAGTTCCATTGCTTTTATCAAAAGCAACAAATCTGTTTAAATTGTTTCTTTCGGATGTGGGATTGCTGGCGGCAATGTATGCAGATGGTTTGCAGATTCGTATTTTAAACAGAGAAAATGATATCAATTTTGGTTCTGTTTATGAAAATGCAGTGGCACAGGAACTTTATGCACATGAGTTTGAAGTATATTATTTCAATAATAAGAAACAGGGCGAGTTGGATTTTGTAATTGAGTATGAGGGAAAAGCATTGCCAATTGAGGTAAAATCCGGAAAAGATTATACAAAACACCGGGCATTGAATCACGTACTGGAAAGCCCTAATTACCATATCGAAAAAGCAATTGTATTGTGCAATGAAAATATAGAGGTAAAAGATAACATTTTTTACTGCCCGATTTATATGACCGGATTTTTGAGAAAAAGAACGCTTCCGGAGGATTATATTTATACTCTGGATCTGAGTGTACTCCAGGATTGAAAAAGCCTGATAAGAAAAAGGGAAGTGTAAAAATTTGGTGTGCATTCGACATCTAATAAAAATTAAATATTTGTTGTAAAAAAGAACCGCAGATTGATGGCATCGAATGTCAATCTGCGGTTCCTTTATACTTGTACTACAGGATATATTATTTTGTCAAATATGCCTTTAAAAGTTCGAATGTGTTTTTTACACCATCCACATGAGAACGCTCATAGTTGTGGGATGCATACACACCCGGGCCGATCAGTCCGTGACGGATATCAAAACCACCACGCAGTGTTGCTTCTACGTCAGAACCATAGTGCGGGTATACGTCAATGGCGTAATCCAGACCGTTTGCTTTTGCAAGCTCGGACAGTTCTGTTACGAGATCATAGTTGTAAGGCCCGCCGGAATCTTTGGCGCAGATGGAAACCATACGCTCGGTACAGCCGAGATCGTCGCCGACACAGCCCATGTCTACGGAGATCATTTCTTCGGTCTCAGTAGGAATGAAACTTCCGCCGTGACCAACTTCTTCGTAAACAGTAAATAATAAGGAAACTTTGCGATTCAAAGTAAGTGTTCCGTCAGCTGCTTCTTTTGCAATTCCGAGAAGGATAGCTGCGGAAAGTTTGTCATCCAGGAAACGGCTCTTGATGTAACCGCTTGGAGTTACGGTTGTGCGCGGATCCATGGCGATGATGTCACCGGTCTGAACGCCAAGCACTTTTACTTCTTCCGCAGAACTTACATTTTCATCCAGAAGGATTTCCATATTTTCTTCTACGGTTTCTACTTTCTGGTCAGCGACATGTGCGGACGGTTCCTTATTTAATACGACACCGGTGTATACTTTTCCATCTCTTGTATGCACGGTACAGTTCTCGCCGTCAGCAGTGCTCCACTGATGTCCACCGAGGGTAGTCGGGCGCAGACGTCCGTTGCTCTTGATGGAACGCACCATGGCTCCTAAAGTATCCACATGAGCTGCAAGGATCAGCGGGCTGCCTTCGCCACCGATTGTAACAAGGACATTACCTTTGCGGGAACGCTCCGGAGTGTATCCCATGCTTACCAGTGTGGAAAACAGATACTGAGTCACTTCCTTTGTGAATCCTGTCGGACTCGGGATGGAAGTTAGCTGTTTCAGCTGGTCGGTAATAAAATCAACAGTTAAATTATTCATAATTCAAACTCCTTAATTATATAGTTTTAATTTGTATCGCTTGGCAGCAACCACACATATAAATGAGAGTGATTTGCTATGCTATTTTATAACGAAACAGAAAAAAATTCCAGTACAAAAATATGGCAGAGCCTGCTGTGGCACAGTTTGTAGTGAATGAAATGTGTAAGCTGGCAGGAGGACATGCACACAGGACGGTAGGGCATTTTTCGTCGCAGGAGCGAGCATAGCCTGCCTCCGGGAGTGTGTTTGAGCACGCTGGTTTTGCGTGTGAGTTCGCGGAAGGAGGCAGAGATAAGCGGCGCAGCGAATGCAGAAAAATGTCCTTGTCCGTGTGCATGTTCTCTGCCAGCTCTCATTCTATGAAAGGTTAAATTATACAAAAAATCCAATTTTTTCAGTGCTGACTTTTGCATGTTTTTACTTTATCATAAAGATTATTCTGCAATGAGAGGACAAAAAGAGAAAAAGTGTACGTGACAAAAAAACACTTGTAAGAAGCTTGAGCACAAAAGTGTGAAAAATGATTGACCATTATGTGAAAACAAAGTATAATATTAGATATTGTCGACAATTTACAATAGTAAAGCGGTACAGAAGTGTATAAAATTGGCGGCAGAGTTACGTATGAGAATGAGAGAGGAAAGGTGAAGAAATGGCAAAATACACCGTACGAAGAGTCTTTATGGCGATTGTTACAGTGCTTGTAGTTGCTTGTGCTACGTTTTTTCTGATGAATGCGATTCCGGGAAATCCATGGCTGTCTGAGAAGACTCCGACAGAAGCTACGATTGCTGCACTGAATGCCAAATATGGACTTGACCAGCCCCTGATTGTTCAGCTGGGCAAATATCTTGGAAATCTTCTCCATGGAGATTTCGGTACATCGATCAAAATGCAGAAAAACCGTGCAGTATTGGATATCATTAAGGAAATGTTCCCGGTATCTGCCAAAGTTGGTATTTTTGCACTTTTATGGGCAATTGCGGTCGGACTTCCGCTGGGATGTCTGGCAGCTTACAAGAGAGGTACATGGGTAGACAGCTTCCTTAGAGTTGTATGTACAATCGGTATCTCCATGCCTGGATTCGTAGTAGCAACACTTTTGCTGCACACACTGTGTGGCGGTATTCCGGGATTTAAAGTATTCCCGGCATTATTTGACGGAACTCCAAAGAGTTATGTCCTGCCATGTCTGGCACTTGGATTTTACCCGATGTGTTATCTGTCACGACAGACCAGAACAGCGATGCTCGATTCCCTGAATCAGGAGTATATCAAGACAGCTCGTGCGAAGGGTCTGAAAAATGGTAAGATTATTTTCAAACATGCACTGAGAAATGCACTGATCCCGGTTATCACGTATCTGGGACCGCAGATTGCATTTACACTGTGCGGCGGTATGGTTGTTGAACAGGTATTTTCAATCCCGGGACTGGGCCGTTACTTCATTCAGGCTATCCAGAACCGTGATTATCCGCTGATCATGGGAACCACGATCTTTCTGGCTTCCTTTATCATTATCATGAACCTGGTCGTTGACCTGTGCTACAAACTGGTAGATCCGCGTATCAATCTGGCGAAGGGAGGAAACTAAGTATGTCTGGAAAGAAAAGATTTCAAAAACCAGGCTCTCTTCAACCGAATATTGATGATATTTTAGAGTGGAGCAATTTACCGGAGGATGCCTTTGAAGCGGCAAGCTCACAGGAAAAAGAAGATTTTATCAAAGATCGTAAGAGTGTCTCCTACTGGGCGGATGCGTGGCGCCGTCTCCGTAAAAATAAGGTGGCTATGGTTGCGCTGGCAATTATCATTGCACTGGTTATTTTTGGATTTGTGGGACCAAGTCTGGTTCCTTATACTTACAAGCAGCAGGTGCGTGGATCTGAATCACTGCACCCATGGCATTATACCCTGAAAGACCAGGAGAAGATTAATGCTTACATGGAAGAACATAATGATGCCGCAAACCTGACTCCAGATGAGGCTGTCGAGAAGGCAAGAGAAGAAGCCGCAGCAGAGGGCAAAGAACTGAGCCGTATCGAAGAGTCAAAGATTCGTGCAAAAGCAAGTGTTTCACAGGATAAAGCGGATGAGGAGAGTGTAACGGAAGCGGATGCGGCCAAAGCACTTGGAATCAAGCATAAAGCGTTTGGTTATTCTACGCAGGAACTTCAGAAAATTGCTGATGGTGAGAAAGTATTCCCTCATGTATTTGGTACGGATGATCAGGGACGTGATATCATGGTTCGTGTCATGGTTGGAACAAGAATTTCTATCATCGTTGGTGTATGTGCAGCGATCATCGTATTGATCATCGGTGCGTTATACGGATCAATCTCAGGTTACTGTGGTGGTGCAGTTGATACTGTAATGCAGCGTATCGTTGAGGTTATTTATTCTATTCCGGAGATGCTGATCATCCTTCTGCTTTCCGCAACACTGAAACCGGCGTTGGAGCAGTTCCAGAACTCCGGAGACGGACCGATGCAGAATCTGGTGACAGTACTCGGACCGAACCTGATCTCCATGTTTATCGCATTCGGTCTGTTATACTGGGTGACCATGAGCCGTATCATCCGTGGACAGATCCTTCAGTTGAAACAGCAGGAATATGTTACTGCTGCCCGTGCACTCGGTGCAAAAGGCGGACGTATCATCAGTAAGCATCTGCTTCCGAACTGTATCGGACAGATCATTACAACTACATTCCTGCAGATTCCATCTGCGATCTTCCTGGAATCCTTCCTTTCTTTCATCGGTGTAGGTGTATCTGCTCCGCTGACAAGTTTAGGCTCTATGTGTTCTGAGGCATTAAGCGGTCTGAGCACATATCCATACAGATTATTTATCCCGGCAGGAATCCTGAGTCTTATGATTCTGGCTCTGAACCTGTTCGGTGACGGACTTCGTGATGCATTAGATCCGAAGCTGAAGAAATAAGGAGGGGAGGAGACGATATGGAACAGGAAAAGAAAAATGATAAACTGTTAGAGGTCAGAGATCTCAAGGTCTCTTTCTTTACTCCGGCAGGAGAAGTAAAAGCAGTAAACGGAATTTCTTACGATGTAGATTATGATGAAGTGATGGGTGTCGTAGGTGAGTCTGGTTCCGGTAAAAGCGTGGAGGCATATTCGATTATCGGATTACTTCAGAACCCGGGTAAAGTAGTGGGTGGTTCCATTACTTTCGAGGGTCAGGATATGCTTGCAAAGACGAAGAACGAGATGATCGAGTTCCGGGGAAAAGAAGTGGCAATGATTTTCCAGAACCCTATGGTATGCTTGAATCCGGTATATACAATCGGAAATCAGCTGGTTGAGGCTCTGAAAGCACATGATAAAAATATCAGCAAAGAGGACGCTGAGAAGCAGGCCATGAAGATGCTGGAAGAAGTAGGTATCAACGATGTAAAGCAGCGTATGAAAAAGTATCCGCATGAGCTTTCCGGTGGTATGCGTCAGCGTGTTATGATCGCCATGGGACTGATCTGTCATCCGAAGCTTCTGATCGCCGATGAGCCGACAACTGCGCTGGATGTAACAATCCAGGCACAGATCCTCGAGCTGATGAAGAAACTTCAGAAACAGAACCACATGGGTATTATCTTTATCACACACAACCTTGGCGTTGTGGCAGAAATCTGTGACAAGGTATCCGTTATGTACGCAGGTAAGATGGTAGAGCAGGGACCGGTTGATGATATTTTCTACAACCCGGGTCATCCTTATACAAAAGGTCTGCTTCGTTCCATGCCGCGTGTGGATGCGGAGAGCTATGAGCGTCTGATCCCGATCGAGGGTTCACCGGTCGATATGCTGAATCCGCCGGAGGGATGCCCATTCGCACCGCGTTGTGAGCATGCTATGAAGATCTGTCTGAAGAAGATGCCGCCATATGTTGAGATGGGAGAAAACCATCGTGCAGCATGCTGGCTGCGTGTGCAGGACTGTCTGGAAGAAGCCGGCGAAAAGCAGATTCTGCCGGAACAGAATACAGAAAAAACGGAGGTAGACAACCATGAGTGAGAAGAATGATATACTTGTTCAGGTTGATCACCTGAAGAAATATTTCCCGGTGAAGGGAATGAAAGGTCCTGGCGTACAGGCAGTTGAGGATATCTCTATTTTTATCAAACGTGGAGAGACACTTGGTCTGGTTGGAGAATCAGGATGTGGAAAAACGACGCTGGGCCGTACCATCCTTCAGTTACACGAGCCGACTTCCGGAAAAATCGTTTACGATGGTAAGACGATTTTTGAGGGAAAGGATCCGTGGCAGAGAGATGAAAATGGAAAATTCCATCCGGTGAAAGTGCCGAAAGCGAAAAAAGTTGACATGCTTCCTTATAGACGGAAAATGCAGATCATTTTTCAGGATCCATCCGCAAGTCTGGATCCGCGTATGACTGTTGGTGAGATCATTGGTGAGGCGCTTGATATCCACAAGCTTTGCACCGGCAAACAGGAGCGTACCGACCGTATCAAGGAACTGCTCGGAAGAGTAGGACTGAATACAGAGCATGCGAACCGTTATCCGCATGAGTTCTCCGGCGGACAGCAGCAGCGTGTCGGTATCGCCCGTGCACTGGCTGTAAGACCGGAATTTATCGTTTGTGACGAGCCGATTTCCGCACTGGATGTGTCCATTCAGTCACAGGTTGTAAATATGCTCGAAGACATGCAGGAAGAGATGGGGCTGACTTATCTGTTCATTGCCCATGATATTTCTGTAGTACGTCATATTTCGCACCGTATCGGTGTCATGTATCTTGGAACGATGGTGGAACTGGCAGAGAGTTATGAGCTGAACCGCCGCCCGTTACATCCGTACACACAGACACTGCTTTCCGCAGTACCTGTCCCGGATCCGGAGGTGAGCAGAAACAGACAGCGTATCGTTCTGGAAGGTGATATTCCTTCTCCGATCAGTCCGCCGAGTGGATGTCGTTTCCATACACGTTGTCCGTATGCAATGGATAAATGTAAGGAATGCGTTCCGAAATTCAAAGAGTATGAAAAAGATCACTGGGTGGCTTGCCACCTGCTGGAGCAGTAGAACTGTTTGGGAGAGAGGTAACACAGGGGAACCCCTGTTTTATCAATAAATTTTAAAGGAGAGTACTATGAAAAAGAGATTGGTTTCAGTCGTTTTAGTTGCTGCATTCGCATTTTCTATGCTTGCAGGCTGTGGTTCAGACAGCAGTTCAACTACTAAGAGCGACGACTCTGCAGCAGCAGAGACAACAGCATCGGGTGATGGATTCAACATCACTGTAAACTTTGCTTCAGAGCCGATGACAATGGATCCGGCACTGAACTCCGCCGTTGATGGTGGTATCATGGCCCAGCATTTATTTGAGGGTCTGATGAAATGGGAGAATTCAGGTGAAGAGATCGATGGATCTGACGGAACTTGTGAGAGTGCCCAGATTACTTATGGTCAGGCTGAGAGCTATGACAAGACAACAAATGATGATGGAACAGTAACTTATACATTCCATCTTCGTGACGGCATCAAATGGTCTGATGGAAAAGACGTAACAGCAGGTGATTTTGAGTATTCCTGGAAACGTCTGGTTGATCCGGCTACTGCAGCAGATTACAACTACATGCTTGACTGCGTTGTAAACGCAAACGAGATCATGGATGGTGAGAAAGATCCTTCCGAGTTAGCTGTAAAAGCAGTGGATGACAAGACATTTGAAGTTACTTTAACAACAGATCTTCCATATTTCGAAGAACTGTGTGCATTCCCGGCTATGATGCCTGTTCGTCAGGATATCATCGAGGCAAACGGAGATCAGTGGACATTTGATCCGTCTACTTATATTTCCAATGGTTCTTACAAACTGACAGAGTGGACACATAACTCTCAGATCGTAATGGCTAAGAACGAGAATTACTATGATTATGAGAATCTCGGACCGGATACCATCACATTCAAACTGATGGATGATTCCAATGCTATGCTTTCCGGTTTCAAATCCGGCGAGCTCGATTACATCCAGGAGGCTCCACAGGCAGAACTGCCTAGTCTGATCGCTTCCGGCGATATGAAGATCGTTGATTATCTTGGAACATATTATGTATGCTTCCAGACACAGAAAGCTCCGTTTGATGATGCCCGTGTACGTGAGGCATTTACACTTGCTGTTGACCGTACTTACATCGTTGACAAAGTAACTCAGTCCGGACAGGTTGAGGCTGGTGCTTATGTACCGAGCGGTATCTCTGATGCTGAGGAAGGTTCTGACTTCCGTGCAACCGGCGGCGATTACTATGCACCGACAGATGCAGATTACGAAGCAAACTGTGAGAAAGCAAGAGAGCTTCTTGCAGAGGCTGGTTACCCGAACGGTGAAGGCTTCCCGGTTGTAGAGTATCTGTACAACACAAATGATGCTCACAAAGCTGTTGCTGAAGCACTTCAGAATATGTGGGAGGAGCAGCTTGGAGTAACAGTTACCCTGAACAACCAGGAGTGGGCTGCATTCCTTCAGACACGTAAAGATGGTGATTATTCTATCTCACGTAATGGATGGATCTCTGACTACAATGATCCGATTTCCTTCCTCGATATGTGGGTAACAGGTGGCGGAAATAACGACGCTCAGTACTCTAATGCTGAATACGACAACCTGATCAGCCAGGCGAAAGCTACTTCTGATGCTGCAGAGCGTATGAAACTGTTACATCAGGCTGAGGACATTTTAGTAGGTCAGGATTATGTAGTTGACCCACTGTACTTCTACACACAGAAATATATGCTGCGTGATGGAATCGAAGGCATGTACTACTGCCCGCTGGGATACTTCTTCTTCGGATATTGTACAGAGTCCTAAATGCAGACAGGCTTCAGACCGCATGTGCGTGAAGCTTGGAAAAAAAGGAATCCTGCTTGCAGGATTCCTTTTTTAAAAAAGAAAATTCTCATCTACACAATGAAAAAGTGATCCATTCAGCATACTAAATTCAAGTCGAGCACATGTGAGACTTGGTGCATGATCAAGATAACTTGTAAGATAAGATTTTTGTGAAAAGGACATGTAGTAGAAACATGTGTTTTTCAGTGAAATTATATCTGCAGAAAGATGAAATTTTTTTTGATATATATAGCAGGAGGTTTATGATATGCGAGCTTATGAAAGATTATTAAATTATGTGAAAGTCTGGACAACCAGCGACGAGGAGAGTTCCACTTCTCCGACCACTGCGCGTCAGTTTGATCTGGCAAAACTGCTGGTGGAAGAAATGAAAGAAATGGGTATTGAGGATGCCATGATGGATGAATATGGTTATGTATATGGGCATATTCCGGCAACTCCGGGTTATGAAGATCGTACAGCCATTGGTTTTATCGCGCATATGGATACCGCACCGGATTACAGCGGAGAAAATGTAAAACCGCAGATCATTGAAAATTATGATGGAAAAGATGTGATGCTCGGGACTTCCGGAAGAACACTGACAACAAAAGATTTTCCGGAACTGAAAAATATGGCAGGAAGAACTTTGATTACGACAGACGGAATGACACTTCTTGGTGCCGATGATAAAGCCGGTATTGCGGAAATCCTGACAGTTGCAGAAGAACTGTTAAATAGTGATATTCCTCACGGAAAAGTATGCATCAGCTTTACTACGGATGAGGAAGTCGGAAGCGGGGCCTGCCACATGGATCTGGAGCGTTTTGGTGCACTGTATGCTTATACCGTAGACGGTGGTCCGGAAGGCGAGATCCAGTTTGAAAACTTCAATGCGGCATCCGCAGAATTTGCCATTCATGGTGTGAACGTACATCCGGGTGAGGCAAAAGATATCATGGTTAATTCCATGAAAATTGCAATGGAATTACAGAGCATGCTGCCGGAGCAGGAAGCACCGGAGCACACGGAAGGTTATGAAGGATTTTTCCATCTGATGGAAATGAACGGAAGCGTGGAAGAGACAACCATGGGGTATCTGATCCGTGAGTTTGATGCAGAAAAATACGAAGCACGCAAGGCACTGATGCAGGAAATCACAGCTTCCTTAAATAAAAAATACGGTGATGGAACAGTAGAACTGAATCTGAAAGATTCTTATCGCAATATGCGTGAGAAAATCGAGCCGTGTATGCAGCTCATTGATTTTGCAGTTCAGGCCTGCAAAGATGCAGAGGTTACACCGGATATCGCTCCGATCCGCGGCGGCACAGACGGTGCACGTTTAAGTTTTGTGGGACTTCCGTGTCCGAACCTTGGAACCGGCGGTTACGGATTTCATGGTGCCTATGAGCATATTACGGCAGAGGGTATGGATAAAGCAGCTGCAATTATTAAAAATATTGTGCTGCAGTTTTCAAAATAAATTTTAGAGAGATTGTAAGAAAGAGTAGGAAATTTTATGGGTGCATTATTGTATCAGACGTTAAGAGAGAGCATTGTGGATGCCATCCGCAGTAAAATTTTTAACCATGAGATCAAACCCGGACAGCGTATCGTGGAGTTGGAGCTGGCGAAAGAATTTCATACAAGCCGGGGACCGATCCGAGAGGCACTCCGACAGCTGGAAAATGAAGGAATTATCGTGTATACAAGAAACGTAGGCTGTTCCGTGAAAGAACTATCCTTTCAGGATTCCTATGAGGTATATTTATTGAGAACCAATTATGAGGTTGTCAGTGTGAGGTTTCTGCAGGGAAAAATCCCGGAGGAATCCATGCAGCGTCTGGAAGAGATTCTGGGCCGCATGAAAAATCTGACCGAAAAAGAATTTGATCAGGTATTTGAGTGTGACAACGAATTCCACGAAGAACTGGTAAAAATGAGTGGAATGCCACGACTGCAGAAAGCATGGAAAGAGCAGTATTACGGAAATCTGTTTGCCGGATATGATCTGGTGCAGGATAAAGAGGCGGTGGCAAAACGCCAGTATGCGTCTCATAAGGTTATATTTGACGCCTGCGTGTCCGGAGATTGCGAAGCAATCTGTAAGGCGATTAAGGATCATTACTGGAGAACGATTGCCGGAATGATGCGTGATCAAAATGTGGATGCGCCGCAGCTTGAATATGGCTGGGATTGTGCATTTTAAATTAGTTTCTTTTGTGGTGGAATTGTAGACTATGAATGAAAAATCAGCTTTATTTTGTCTTGTCAGCTAACAATCGCTTTCCAAGAAAAAATAAAGCTGATTTTTCAATTTACGTTACCCATAACTGCAAGTTTTGCATATTTTATAGTATATCAGATATAAGTCTTGGAGGAACTTTCATACGGGTTCGAATTGATCTGATAGAATCTTCGGCTGATGTGTCGAAGAAAGGAAGGTAAAAATATGGCAAGATTTACGAATCAGGCTCAGCTGCGCTACGGGGATTCCGTGGCGAATTCAAATATTGCGGTAGGTGAAATTCTGGAAGTGTTGTCTGCGACAAAGACGGCTGTCAGAAAAGTGTACGAACAGGATGACACGGTGACGTATCTGGTCAGCGTAGTAAATTCCGGCAGTGTGCCGCTGAATGGTCTGACATTGACGGATGATTTGGGAACGTATGCTTTTGACACAACGACACTGACACCGCTTTCTTATGTGGCGGATACGATCAATTACTATGTCAATGGCGTTTTACAGCCGAAACCGACAGTGACTCCGGGCGCACCTTTGACCGTCACAGGGCTGAATATTCCGGCGGGCGGCAATATTTTGCTGGTATATGAGACAAAACTGACAGAGTATGCACCTTTGGCAGGAGAATCAGAGATTACCAATACAGCAACGATTTCCGGTGGTGGCATCACACCGATAGTTGTGGAAGAGACCGTGCAGACCCTGAGCGAACCGGTGCTGACCATCACGAAATCTGTGAGCCCGGTTCCGGTAACCGAAAACGGCACACTGACCTACACTTTCTTAATACAGAATAACGGAAACATCGCAGCAGAAGAAGCAACGGCAGCGGTCATCACCGATGATTTCGATCCGATTCTGAAAAATCTGACGGTATCCTTCAATGGAACCGCATGGACAGAAGCCGTGGATTACACCTACGATGAGACAGCCGGAAACTTCGCAACCATCGCCGGAAAAGTGACAGTGCCTGCGGCAGAATACGTCCAGGATCCGGTCACCGGCATTTGGATCACAAACCCGGGCATCAGCACCTTGATCGTAACTGGTACAGTATAAACAATTTAATGACTAATAATTTCAGATAATGAAGCGCCTCCAATTGATTTTGTCTTTCCGGCTAACAATCGCTCGTCAAGAAAAAATAAATTGGAGGCGCATTTACGTTGAGGTGAAGATGATTATAAAACATTAATTTTTAAGCCACCTAAAAAACCACGATTTTCAAAAAGCGTTGCTTTTTAGACAAAAGTCGGAATTTGTATGGTTGACTCTGAAAAACGATTTTCGTATAATAAAAATTCGAACCAAATAAATTTATCGAAAAATATGGATCGTAAAAACAGGAGTGTGTAAAACAAATATGAAAAACGTACTGAAGATATTTCGAAGAGATTTGAAGCGGCTGCTTCGAAATCGTGCGGCAGTGCTGGTGCTTGGTGGCGTATGCCTGCTTCCGTCCCTATACGCATGGTTTAACATTGCGGCGAACATGGATCCTTACGGAAATACAAAAGGTATCAAGGTTGCTGTGGCAAACTGTGACGAGGGAGCTGATACCGCTCAGATGTCACTGGATGCAGGAGAATCGATCATTGACAATCTGAAGGAAAATAAAAAACTTGGCTGGACATTTGTGGACGAGGACGAAGCTATTGAAGGAGTGAAATCCGGCGAATATTATGCAGCCATTGTCATTCCTGAGAACTTTAGTGAAAGTTTGCTGAGTATTTTGTCAGGGGATGTGAAGACGCCTGAGCTGGATTATTATATTAATGAAAAGAAGAATGCGATTGCACCTAAGATTACAGACAGCGGTGCGACAACGCTGCAGCAACAGATCAATGATACTTTTTCGTCAGTTGCTTCCGAGGCGATTTCTGAGATCATCAGTTCATCGGCAGAAAATCTGACGGTGGATATGGACAGTACAAATTCTGAACTGCTCAGTTCTATTTCGGAAGTGCGGAACAATCTGTCTGAGTATCAGAGTGTGCTGTCGAATTTTCGGGAGACAGTTGAGAACTCGGATGCGTTGATCGCGGACAGCCTTGTTTCATTGGAAAAAGTAAAGAAATCTGTTTCATCGGTATCAGATACACTCGATACGGGTACGGAACTGATCGGAGAGAGCCGGAAAGCTGTTTCTGATTTTTCGGGAGTCTTTTCAGAAAGTCTGTCAAATGGCGAGACATTTTTAAATGATGCGTATATAACGGCGTCGCTCAAACTGGGAAATCTTGAGACAAAGGTTACGCAGGCGAATAGTTCCGTGGAAGGCAGCCTGGATTCTGTGACAACGCTGAATCAGGAACAACAGGAAATCCTGGATAAACTGGTAGAATTTCAGGAGCGTATTTCCACAGATTCTGATTCGGATATTTCAACGGCAATCACGGAGCAGATGAAGGAGTTACAGGAGAAAAACAGGGAACTTGGAGAAGTGTTAAATTCACTGACGGAGAGTAACACGGCAATTGGAGATATGGTATCAACAGCCCAGACGACCAGAAACAAGTTGGAACAGATAACAGGAGACGGACGTGAGAATTTGAAAAGCTACCGCAGGGAATTGCTGCAGTCTGCAGTATTGCAAACCAATCAGTCTCTGGATGGGCTGGCAACGGTTAGTGGTGCAATGTCATCTACATTATCTGCAATCACACCGATGGTGGATCAGCTGAGTACGATGCTTGAACAGTTACAGACAAGTCTGGATGACAGTGTGGATACACTGACAAAAGCCGGAAAGGCTCTGGAACAGGTAGACAGTCAGTTGAAGAAAGTTGAGACGGATGTTAAGGCATTACAGAGTTCTGAGGCCTATCAGAAGCTGCTGACACTGGAAGGAATTGATGCGGATGCTATTTCAGGGTTTATGTCTTCTCCGGTTTCCATCAATTCGGAAGTGTTGTATGATGTGGAAAATTATGGAACAGGTATGACACCATTCTATACAAATCTGGCGCTGTGGGTCGGAGGGCTGATCCTCGTGTCAATTCTGAAGCAGGAAGTGGATAAGGATGAGGAAGTTCCGGAGTTTTCCAATACCAGTGCTTATTTCGGCAGGTGGCTTTTGTTTGTGGGAGTCGCGCTGATACAGGGATTGATCGTATGTCTGGGTGATTTGCTCTTGCTGAAAGTACAGTGTCTGCATCCGGTGCTCTTTGTGCTGAGTGGAGTATTTTTCTCTTTTATTTATGTAAATGTGATTTACGCGCTTGCGCTGACATTTAAGCATATCGGCAAAGCATTAGGTGTATTTTTGATCATTTTGCAGATTCCGGGTTCTTCCGGTACGTATCCGATTGAGATGATGCCCGGTTTTTTCCAGAAACTGAATCCGTTTCTTCCGTTTACATATGCTATCCGCGCCATGCGTGAGTGCATTGCGGGATTTTATGAGGATACTTATATAAGAAATATGGCAATGATGCTTGTATATCTGGCAGTTGCACTGTTTATTGGTCTGGTGCTCCGCCTGCTTCTGATGAACCTGAACCATCTGTTTGACCGAAAACTGGAGGAGACAGAGATTATGGTTGGCGAGACTGCCGGAAGTGAGAAGCGTCGTCCGCAAATGCAGCTGTTGATAGAAACGTTGATGAGGGATAATGTGACGAAACGTGGTTTCCTTGAAAAAACGGCAAGATTTGAGATGAAGTATCCGAAACTTATTCGTTTTGGCTTTGCAGAAATTATCGTGATTCCATTGATATTTTTGATCCTTTCTTTTGTGCTGCCGGCCAAATTTGTATTTCTTATGCTGTGGATTATCTCGTTGATCGGCTTTGTACTCTATCTGATCTGTGTGGAGTATGTTCATGACAAGATCGTGCGTGAACTTGAGATGGCTGGTCTTGAACCGGAAGAATTAATCAGAAAGATTAAGGAGGGAGACATCTGATGAAAAATATATGGAAAATTTTTCAATGGGATTTGAAACGTATCAGCAATAATGTCATTGCGTTGATTGTCATTGTCGGCATCAGTGTCGTTCCCTGCCTGTATGCATGGTTTAATATTGCAGCAAGCTGGGATCCGTATTCTAATACCGGAAATCTGAAGGTGGCGGTGGCCAGTGTGGATGAAGGTTATGAGGGAAGTCTGATTCCGATTGAGATAAATATTGGTGATAAAGTCTTGTCTGCTTTGCGCGAAAATACGCAGATGGAGTGGGTGTTTACCACAGAGGAAAAAGCGACCAGCGGTGTAAAGTCCGGAAAATATTATGCGGCGATTGTGATCCCGAAGGATTTCAGTAATAAGATGATGAGTGTTTTCTCAGAAGATGTGGAAAAACCGGAGATTACTTATTATTCCAATGCGAAGGAAAATGCCATTGCGCCGAAGGTGACAGATAAAGGTGCCAGTGCCATACAGCGCCAGGTAAATGAAGTATTTATTGAGACAATCTCAGATACGACACTGACGGTTCTGCAGGCGGTTTCTAATATGACGGAAGCCAGCGGCGCACAGACGATTGTGGCGAATCTGAATACAAATCTGAACCAGATTGCCGGAGATCTGACGGCATCGGCCGGTCTGCTGGAATCTTTTTCCGATATGACAGGATCGGCACAGAAGTTATTGAATTCTACGACAGAATTTTTGAAGACGGCACAGGAACAGACAAAGAAGACAAAAGAGTCATTTCAGGAGACGTCAAAATCGTTTTCAAGTCTGGATGATTCGCTGGATGCGGCAACGGACAGTGTCGGTACAGCACTGGAATCGGCAGAAAATGTCTATGACCAGATGGATCAGGTGATTTCGGATGCATTTGATGCTGAGAGTGCAGATGCGCAGCAGGTGGCATCTACGTTGGATACGCTTGCAGATAAACTTGGAAATGTGGTGACAGCATATACTTCTGTGCGGGATACGATCGCATCTTTTGCGGAAAAATATCCAGAAATTTCAGAGATTGCAGATCAGGTAGTTTACAAGCTTGATACGTCGATCGAGAAACAGAAAAATCTGCAGAGCAGTCTGCAAAACAGTGCGGATGCTTTGCGGAATGCAAAGACAGATCTGGCTGCGGCAAAAAGTGAGCTGGAGGGACTGGTTGCTGAAAATGAAAAAAATGTATCCGGTGTATCAGAAAGTTATAAATCTTCGTTGCAGAAATCTCTGAATAAGCTCTCCGCTTCACTGAACACTTCCAAATCGGATATTTCCGATCTGCTTTCCCAGCTTGGACAGAGTACCGATGGGATATATAAATTGGCAGACAGTGCAGATTCTGACCTGTCGGAAATTCAGAATGTTCTCAAAAGTTCAGGAGAAGTGCTGTCGGAAGCGTCTGGCAGGATCGCGGATACGACAGCAAAACTGGAACAAATGGAAGAGAGCGGAGATTTCTCGGAACTGGAATCGCTGATTTCCGGTGACAGATCCAGTATCAGTAGCTTTCTGGCGGCTCCGGTTTCCCTGAACACGCAAAAAATATACGAGATTGAAAACTATGGTTCTTCCATGGCACCATTTTATTCTGTTTTGTCTATCTGGATTGGTGGTATCGTTCTCGTTGCTATGCTGAAGGTTAATGTATCGGAAAATTGTACGAAAGAATTGAAAAATGTGAAACTGTATCAGGTCTATTTTGGACGGTTTATTACATTTATGATCGTCGGTTTTTTCCAGAGTACGCTGATTGCACTGGGAGATTTGCTTTATCTGGGGATTCAGTGTGAACATCCGTTTTTGTTTATGCTCGGATGCTGGTTTTCAAGTTTTGTATTTGTAAATATTATCTATACACTGACGGTATCACTTGGAGATATCGGAAAAGCGGCCAGTGTCATCCTGCTCGTTGTGCAGGTGGCCGGAACAGGTGGAACTTTCCCTATCGAGGTGGCACCGTCCTTCTTCCAGGCCGTTTATCCGCTGCTTCCGTTTACACACAGTATGGCGGCATTACGTGAGACGGTAGGTGGTCTGTACGGAATGAATTACTGGATCGATCTTGGAAAACTTGCAATATTCTTAGGTGTGTCCCTGATCGTTGGGCTGGTTCTTCGAAAACCGATCATCAAGGCAAATGATGCGTTTACAGAAAAACTGGAAGAGACGAAACTTATGTAATAAAAAATCCCCGGAAACGGGGATTTTTTATTACAGGTCATTTTCATGTTCATTCAAATAAGAAAGAATAAAGGCAATATGCGCCTGATAATCTTCACATTCATTTTGCATAATGGAAACTGCTTTTTTTACTTTATTCAATACCGTGTTACGGTGTTGGAAAATCGCAGTGGCCGTCTGGTTGACATTTCGTCCGTTTTTCAGAAATTGCATAAAAATATAACACAGATCGCCGTTGTGGGTCTCATCGTACTGGTGCAGTACTTCGTAGCACGGAGAGAACATCAATTTGTCCACACCGGCTTTTTTTAATTCCTGCAAAAGATACCTGGTATAAATGCTGGAAAAATGATAAAAAGCGGGGGCTACGTTTTCGGAGCTGGATAAACCGATATTCAGTGCTTCCCGGGCCTGGACGGCAGCGGAAGGCAGATCCATGAGGGAGAAAAATGTATTGCTGATACCGCATTCAAAATATTGGTTTCGGAAGTTTTTCTGGAAGATCGTTTTTTCTTCTTCTGTCAGGAAGGTGGCATAGCTCTCGTTCTCACTATTGTTTTTCAATATATAAAGGGTGCTCTGATATACAAACGGTTTTAATTGCGGGATTGAGGTCCGTAGATTCCAGCTGACAAAGGAAAAGGGCAGATCCTGCTCTCCGTTGTAGCGGATGACCGCTAGCATAAAGCGTCCGTTCATGGTCAGATCCGGAATATAGCCCAGCTGATCCTCAATCTGTTGCTGCGGTGTGTCCGGGTGCTCTAAAATATCGTGGAAGACCGGCTCGTATATTTCGGAAGAAGACCGGTTCGTAAATCGCTTCTGCTGGAAAAACAGCTGCAAGTTCTCGGTCACGATATTCATCAGATAGAGATAATTGGTCCGCGGATGTACAGCGCAGTGGAAGATCAGTGCATAGCCCACGGTATGGCTGTTTGCCTTGAAGCGGTACATCATACTGTAATAGCAGTCGTGGGTCGTCAGGCTGTACCAGCTGATCAGAGGATTTTCCATCTGCTCGGACGTTGAAACCAGTCCGTCCTGGCGCAAGCGTTCCATGATCTGCGGGGTCACATAACCGGCGGACAGAATGGATTCCATGATCGGATCGCTGACATCTGGATTTTTGAGATAGCCGAGGATGGAATAATTTCGATCCAGTACGACCATCGGGTAAACCAGAAACTCTCTGGACAGGTTCAACAGATCCTGCAGTGATTTCTGCTGGATCAGCATCAGATGGAAGTTTTTGTCCCAGACATCAAAGTCATGGAATGCTTTTAACGTCCGGTTAAAGACAAGCGGAAACGACTCATCGGTATACAGCAGAACCATGGAAAGTTCGGGTGGGAAATCTGTGGTGTGGAGTTTTTCATCCTGGCAGATACATAAAAAGGTACAGTTGGTTTGAAATTTCTGCCCCGAAGTTCTGCTGAGGGCATTTAAAAGGACCTGATCAGCCACGAGATAGAGTTCATTTTCATATGTTCCGGCCAGCTGCCCCTGATCAAAAAGCTGTACACCGTCAAAGTTGCAGGTCAGATCGATATTCTGAGATTCGTATATGCTGTTGGCAGAAAGCTGATATAAAAGTACATTCAATGGTATCTGCATCATTGTTCTCCTTTGTACAAAACATCTGTACTCATTATTTTGTGATTTCATCATTCGATCACTTCGTCGTTCGTCAATTATACAAGCATGTTGACTCACTTCCATACATTATACCACGATATACAAATGTGTGAATAGCATAATTTACATTTACATTTTTGTATTTTTTAACATACAAAGTCGAAAAATGTTGTATTAAAATAGGTACAAAGGTTCAAGGAGTATAAAAATAGGAGGCAATATTATGAATTTTTTTACACCGGCCGAAGTGGCCCAAAATTACATTGCGACAGGAAAAAGTAAGGTCAATACACCGATTCCGAAAATGATCATTCTTGCAATTCTCGCAGGAGCTTTTATCGGATTTGGTGGTGTCGGCGCGACCACTGTTGCAGTGTCCATCGCAGAACCGTCCCTTGGAAAATTTATCGGAGCCTGTGTGTTCCCGGGGGGGCTGACTATGGTTCTGATTGCAGGAAGTGAACTTTTCACCGGAAATTGTCTGCTGACGATTCCACTTCTGGAGAAAGAGATCACCGTAAACCAGATGCTGAAAAACTGGGTAGTTGTTTACATCGGCAACCTGATCGGCGGCATGCTGGTTGGTGCAGGTGTTGCTTTCAGTCATCAGCCATCTTTATTTAATAATGGAATGGCTGTATCTGTACTGTCAACTGCAGTAAGCAAATGTTCCATGCCGTTCAGTGACGCCTTTATCAAAGGTATTCTCTGTAACTTCCTGGTATGTACCGCTGTATGGATTTCTTTTGCGGCAAAAGAGGTTGTCAGCAAGATCGTGGGTCTGTTTTTCCCAATCATGATGTTCGTGCTCTGTGGATTCGAGCATAGCATCGCAAATATGTATTACATCAGCGCAGGATTGTTTGCAAAAACAAATGCAACCTATGTACAGGCCGCTACGGATGCCGGAGTGGATCTGACAAACCTGACCTGGGGTAATTTTTTCAGCAAAAACCTGTTACCGGTTTCCCTTGGAAATATCGTGGGCGGCGCAGTCTGTATCGGATGCGCGTACTGGTTCATTTATCTTAGAAAGAAAAAAACAAATGACTAAAAACCGATACATACAGGTAGAAACAACTAATCCATGCAGCAGATGAGAATCCTTTTCAGAAATGTATGGATTGCACAAATTTAGATACAAAATAGTGCTTTTGGCATATGCTGAAAGCACCTTTTGTCCGTTATAATAATTACATTACAGTATTCTGTTAGGATACTGGTTAGGAGGGATATTAAGAAAATGAGTAAGATTTATCTTGCAGGAAAGCACAGCCGTGATGTTATCATCGGTGGACTGTTAGAGAAATTCTCCAGAAAAGTAGAAGTCTACCCGCCTGGAACATGTCCGTTGACCGTTCAGTTATCACTGCTGCACGCTTCCATGAATCAGACCTGTGGAAAATGTGTACCATGTCGTGATGGTCTTCCACAGCTTGCAAAAATTTTGGAGCAGATCCTGAATGGTGTTGGAACCATGGAAATGTTGGATAAGATGAAAGAGATCGCCATTATGATCCGTGATTCCGCTGACTGTGCCATCGGTTATCAGTCCGCCATCGAGGTACTGGAAGGGCTGGAGACCTTTGCGTCTGAGTATGAGAGCCATATCAAAGCGCACGAATGTCCGCAGAACGTGGGACAGAAGATCCCGTGTGTGACCATGTGTCCGGCTCATGTCGATATTCCAGGTTATATCGCACATGTACATGAAGGAAACTACGCAGATGCCATCAATCTGATCCGCCGGGACAATCCGTTACCGACGGCCTGTGCCATGATCTGTGAGCATCCGTGTGAAGAGCGCTGCCGTAGAAATCTGATCGATGATTCCATCAACATCCGCGGTATCAAAAAATATGCGGTAGATCAGATTGCAGCAGACCAGGTTGCAGTTCCGAAAGCAAATGTATCAACTGGTAAAAAAGTTGCCATCATCGGTGGCGGTCCGGCCGGAATGACAGCAGCATATTTCCTGTCTCTGATGGGACACAAAGTAACTGTTTATGAAGCAAAAGAGCACTTAGGCGGTATGCTGATGTACGGAATCCCGAATTACCGATTCCCGAAAGACCGTATGGATGAGGATATGAATGCAATCCTTTCCACCGGAAATATTGAAGTAAAATATAATACAAATGTAGGTGTTGATATCTCTATTGAAGAAGTAAGAAACAGCCACGATGCAATGTTTGTTGCCATCGGCGCACAGAAGGGTAAAAAACTCCGCCTTGAAAACATTGACGCAAATAACGTTTTCTCAGCCGTAGAGATGCTGGATGAGATTGGACATGGCCACCGCCCGGATTACACCGGAAAGACCGTTGCGGTTATCGGTGGTGGAAACGTAGCCATGGATGCTGCTCGAAGCGCACTGCGTTGTGGTGCAAAAGATGTCCGCATTGTATACAGAAGACGTCAGGAAGATATGACTGCCCTGGATACGGAGATTGAGTCCGCTGTTATGGAAGGTATCGAGCTGATGCTCCTTCAGGCTCCAAAGAGCATTGAGAAGGATGAAAACGGCGACTGCTGTGCACTCTGGGTACAGCCGCAGATGATCGGCGCATACCGCGGAGGCAGACCTTCACCGGTAGATTCTGTATCCAAAGACCCGCTGAGAGTTCCGTGTGATGTCGTTCTGATCGCCGTTGGTCAGGATATCGTCAGCGAGCCGTTTGAAGAGTTTGGAATGCCGGCAGAATGGCATGTATTCAAGGCAGGACTGGATACTGCTGTAGAAGGTATGCCGGGTGTATTTGTCGGCGGTGACTGTGCAACAGGACCGGCAACTGCGATCAAAGCAATTGCAGCCGGAAAAGTAGCAGCACACAATATCGATGAATATCTTGGTTACCATCATACATTAAACTGTGGTGTGGAAGCACCGGAAGCCAGAGAGAACAACCGTGTTCCGACCGGCCGTGTCAACATTGGCGAGCGTCCGGCTTATGAGAGAAAACATGATTTTGAGCATGTGGAATGCCCGATGACTCACGAGGAAGCACTTCAGGAGTCTGGCAGATGCTTAAGATGCGATGTATTCGGATGCGGTAAGCTTCAGGATGCCATCGACAAATAATAACAGAAAATGTTCAAGTTTATATATGGAGGTAATAACAGATGCGTTTAACCATAGATGGAAGAAACGTGGAAGCAGCAGAGGGCATGACAATCCTTCAGGCAGCAAAAACTGCCGGTATTGAGATCCCTACACTCTGCTACCTGGAGGGCATCAGTGACATCGGAGCCTGTCGCCTGTGTGTAGTAGAAGTAGAGGGCAAAAACGAGCTTGCCACAGCCTGCAACACAAAAGTAAAAGAAGACATGGTTGTGCAGACCACCAGCCAGAAAGTAATCGAAGCGAGAAAGACAGTTTTAAAACTGCTTCTTTCCAACCACAATATCGACTGCTTTAACTGCGAGAAAAACGGTGACTGCGAACTTCAGAAATATTGTAACCAGTATGAGATAGATACAACACCTTACATGGGATCCAGAAGCTTACTGGAATGTGATGTCCCGAAAAAAGATGCACATCCGTTCCTGTCTTATGATCCGTCCAAATGTATTTACTGCCAGCGCTGCGTACAGACCTGTAGAGTAGCAACCGGAAGAAGAGCGATCAAACTGCGCAGAACCGGTAAATTTACCATTATTGACGCACCGTTTGGTGATGACTGGGAAGAGACACGCTGCGAGTCCTGTGGTAACTGTGCACAGGCCTGCCCGACAGGTGCCCTGACCATCAAGAGAAGAAAAAATTATCGCCAATGGGAAGTAAAACGTGTACGTACTACCTGTCCGCACTGTGCAACAGGCTGTCAGTATGATCTGATCGTCAAAGATAACAAGATCGTGGACGTTGAGGGAGCAGACGGTCCGTCCAACCACAATATGATCTGTGTCAAAGGTCGCAGCGGTTCCTTTGATTTTGTAGATCATCCGGACAGAGTTCGTCATCCGCTGATCAAAAATAAAGAGACCGGTGAATTCGAGCAGGCTACCTGGGACGAAGCACTAGATTATGTAGCAAAGAAATTTACAGAGTTAAGAGATACCTACGGTGGAGACTGTCTGGCAGGATTTGCCTGCGCACGTTCCGCAAACGAAGATATCTATATGCTCCAGAAGATGGTAAGAACCGCGTTCCATACCAACAACACAGATAACTGTGCCCGTGTCTGCCATGCGCCGACGGTAGCCGGACTGGCCACTACACTTGGTTCCGGAGCTATGACAAATACGATTGCGGATATTACACAGGATTCAGATCTGATCCTACTGGTTGGTTCCAACCCAGAGCATGCGCACCCGGTACTTGGTATGCAGATCCGTCGTGCCGTACATAAAGGTACAAAACTGATCGTTGTAGATCCGCGTGATATCGATCTGGCACACGCCGCTGATGTACATCTGAAACTGACACCGGGTACAAACGTAGCGTTTGCAAACGGTATGATGAATATCATTCTTTCTGAAGGTCTTGAAGACCGCAAGTTTATCGAGGAGCGTACGGAAAACTTCGAGGAGATGAAGAAAGTTGTTGATAAATATCCGGCAGAGAAAGTGGCAGAGATCTGTCACGTTGACGTAGACAAATTGATCGAGGCTGCCAGAATGTATGCAACAGCAAAAAATGCAGCAATCATTTACTGTCTGGGTGTTACCGAGCATCATACAGGTACAGAGGGCGTTATGTCCCTGTCTAACTTGGCAATGATCACAGGAAACTTCGGTCGTCCTGGCTGTGGTGTCAATCCGATCCGTGGTCAGAACAACGTACAGGGTGCCTGCGATATGGGCGCTTCTCCAGACGGATTTGCGGGATATCAGAAGCTGAATGCACCAGGAGTACTGGAAAAATTCGAAGATGCGTGGGGTACAAAACTGAATCCGAAAGAGGGAACAAAGGCAACCGAGTGCTTCGGAAAGATGCTGACCAAAGAAATCCGTGGTCTGTTCATTTTTGGTGAGGATCCGGTTCGTACTGACCCAGATACAGCACACGTTATGAAGGCATTAAAAAATCTGGATTTCCTTGTTATGGACGAGTTATTTATGACTGAGACAGCAAAGCTGGCTGATGTCGTCCTTCCGGGACGTTCCTACGCAGAGAAAGAGGGAACTTTCTCCAATACAGAGCGTCGGGTACAGCGTATCCGTAAAGCAGTTGAGATTGAAGGCGAGACAAAAGAAGATATCTGGATCTTTACAGAAATCATGAACCGCATGGGATATCCGCAGCCGCATCTGACTTCTGCTCAGGTTATGGATGAAATTGCTTCTGTGACACCTTCCTTCGCAGGTATCAGCCATGCGCGTCTGGACAGCGAGGAAGTTGCAGGAAATGGTCTGCAGTGGCCATGTACATCCAAAGATCATCCGGGTACACCGATCATGCATGTAGGCAAGTTCTCCAGAGGACTTGGTTACTGTAATCCGATCGAGTACATTCCATCCATGGAGCTTCCGGATGAGGAGTATCCGATGAAGATGATGACAGGTCGTGTCCTGTATCATTACAATGCATGTGCAATGACTGACAAGACAGAAGGACTGAACCAGATTTCCGGACATTCCTTCATTGAGATCAATACAGAAGATGCGGAGCGTATCGGCTTCAAAGATGGTGACAGAGTAAAAGTATCTTCCCGACGTGGAAGTATCGAGACCACAGCAAACGTTTCTGGAAAGACAAATCCGGGCGAGTGCTGGATGCCGTTCCATTTCCTGGATGGCGGTGCAAACTGGCTGACCTCTGACGCACTGGATTCTATTTCCAGTACACCGGAGTACAAAGTTTGTGCAGTTAAGGTGGAAAAAGCGTAACGATGGACGTTTCTTGAATTGTTTTCTTTTTCAGAAGAGAACTATATCGGTGAAGAGGCAGAAATTATACAGCAAATTTTAATTAAGGAAGAGTCTTATGGCAGAACATATCAGAGATGAATATTTTGTAACCCGCGATGTGGTCGCTTACAACGGAAGTGAACTGGTATCCGGCAAAAAAAATCTGGTAGTAGAAGTAAGTTATCAGTTATATGTGAATGGCAGGGGAGCAGGCGAGATGATTTGTTCCCCATGGGATAAAAAAGAAGCATTTCTTGGTTATCTGTATCTGCGCGGTTATATTTCCAGTGCAGGAGATGTCCGGGCCATTAATGTGGATGAAGAACACGGAATGGTAAATATTACAATCCGTGAATATCTGGCAGATGTCACTGATATGGAAAGCCTTCTGCTGGGAGATGAGGTACTGCTGAATGAACAGGGCATTGTGCCGAAACGGGATGATGTAAGACTTTCCGTCAGCGAAGTGCTTGCTTTTTCCAGAGAATTAGAAGAACGTTCCGCGCTGTTTCATCGGACTGGCGGCGTACATTGTGCGGCATTTGTTCATCATGGAGTATTTCTGTCTTACAAAGAAGACGTCAGCCACCATGTGGCCGTAGATAAGGTCGTTGGCGACTGTCTGCTTCGAAAGATTCCGATGAGAGATGGCATTCTCATTTTCTCCGGACGTGTTCCGGTGGAAATCCTGCAAAAAGTAGGAGCCATGGGATGTTCTATTCTGATCGCTAAGTCAGCACCGACCAATTATTCCTGCCGGCTGGCGCAGCAGCTTGGAATCACACTGATCGGTTTTGCCAGAGATAAAACCTTTAATATTTATTCTCATCCGGAGCGGATTTATGAGGCATAAACGATACTTTTTTTAGAAATGAACCGTTTCAATATGCAAAAATAGCTGGATGAAAGAAAATTAATATGTCTGTTGACATATGAAAAACTGTGTGTTATATTACAAGTGTAACAAAAAGAGATTAAGAATCCCCGGGAGTTTCCCGGGGATTTATGCTATCGAAAAAGAGGCAGTGTTTGTATTTTAAATGATTTGAAAATGAAAGATACGATACAGAACATTGCATGCTACATATAGTAAGAAATGGATGGTGATTTGTATGGCAGCAAAACAGGATTATTATGAATTACTCGGCGTTGCAAAGAATGCAGATGCCACGGCGATAAAGAAAGCATATCGTAAACTTGCAAAGAAGTATCATCCGGATACCAATGCTGGAAATCCGACGGCAGAGCAGAAATTTAAAGATGTCACGGAGGCTTATTCGATCTTAAGTGATCCGGAGAAACGAAAACTGTACGATCAGTTTGGTCACGCAGCCTTTGACGGAAGTATGCCGGAGGGCGGTGCTTACGGATATGGTGGAACCGGCGGCGGTCAGAATGGCGGCTATCAGGAATTCCACTTCAACGGACAGGATATGGGAGATATTTTTGGAGACATCTTCGGAGATATGTTCCACGGAAAAACAAACGGTGGTGGAAGAAGCTACAGTTTCCACAGTGACGGAAATGGCGGATTCCATCAATATTACAGCAATGGATCCGGTTCCGGCGGATTCGGTCAGGGCGGCGGTTTCCGTGGAAGCCAGTTCCGTCAGAAAGGCAGCGACATTCATGCGGATGTGACAGTAGGATTTGACGATGCAGCCTTCGGATGTGAGAAAATGATCCATTTGCGGGATGAAAACTTTCAGGTACAGTCCCTGAAAGTCAATATCCCGGCGGGCATTGATACCGGAAAAACGGTACGTCTGAAAGGAAAAGGTAATCCGGGCATCAACGGTGGAGAAGCCGGAGACCTGCTGCTGAAAGTAACAGTTGGCGACAGAGCTGGATTTGAGCGGAAAGGCATGGATGTGTATACAAACATTACAATTCCGTTTACCACAGCAGTATTAGGCGGCGAGGCCGTTGTTCCAACATTGACCGGAAACGTGGTATGCAAGATCCGTCCGGGTACACAGTCCGGCAGCAAGATCCGTCTGAGAGGAAAAGGTATTGTGTCTATGAAAGACAGATCCGTGCATGGTGATGAGTATGCGGTTGTTCAGATTCAGGTACCGAAGAATCTGAATGAGACGGCGAAGGAAAAACTGAGAGAGTTTGCGAAAGCCTGCTAAGCAGGGAAAAGAGGAAGCTGTGACCAGAAATGGTCATGGCTTTCTTTTTTTCTCAGATATATAAGAATATGCTATATTATGTTGGTAAAAATGTATTGCTATTGTGCGCACATATACATATAATAAAGATAAGTGGAAATAATATTATGTACTCTCGGAATCATGAGCCTTCCAACTAAGATTCATTGGTTGGATGAACCT
>CAVEOS010000030.1:0-29344 GCA_963617435.1 Lachnospiraceae bacterium | reverse complement strand
CCACGCGTTACTCACCCGTCCGCCACTCAGTCACAGAACAATCATTCCCGAAGGAAATCAAGTAAAGTGCTTCGTTCGACTTGCATGTGTTAAGCACGCCGCCAGCGTTCATCCTGAGCCAGGATCAAACTCTCATAAAAAGTTTTTCCCGTTTCAGAATCAACTGGCTAATTTTAACCATTCATTAATTCCAAACGTTACTGTTTTTAGGTTGCTTTGACTTTCGTCTCTGCTTTGTTCTCTCGAACTCATTTAAATGCGAATTGCTTCGCTGTTCTCAATGAATCTTTCAAGGTTATTTCACTGTTCAGTTATCAAAGTTCTTTGTTGTTGCCTTTGCGACAGCTTTTATATTTTATCAAAAGCTTTTGTCTTTGTCAACAACTTTTTTACTTTTTTCAAAGTCGTTTGTTTTGCTGTTTTTCAACAGCTCATTTAGATTAGCACATTTGTCATATCTTGTCAACAACTTTTTTATTTTTCTCTAACAAAAGTTTTGTATCTCGAACTGCCGCAATCCTTGCCGTATTCCTTACATCTTCTTCTGTCAGCGCCGCCGCATCAGCGACAGCTTGCTTATACTATCATTTACCTATTCAAAAGTCAACCATTTTTTTACATTTTTGCGAAGAAAGACAATTCCGCAAATTCACAGAATTGTCTTTTCTTTTACATAATATATTTCATTATGTTTTTTATAACTTTTCATGAAGGGATCTTAAAGTAGAATTCCACGCCCTCGGCCACATTGCTGACACCATAATCCGCATGATGTGCTTTCAGAATAATTGCACTGATCGCCAGCCCCATGCCGGAAGTGCCGCTCGTTTTTGTACGGGAATCATCCCCGAGATACATCGGTGTCCAGATGGCTTTCAGCTGATCATCCGGGATCGGTTCTCCTTCGTTGTAAACACTGACATAATCCTTTGTAACCGTCAGCCGGATCACACCGCCCGTTGTACAGAAACGCACTGCATTTGAAATAAAATTGTCCATTACCATAGACAACATTTTTTCATCTGCGTTGATCGTGCCTTCCTCCACGGCATCCCATACAACATGAATGCCTTTTTTCTCTATCTGTTCTCCATAATGTGCACTGCAAAATTCCATCATTTCTTTCAGTGAGCAGTCCGATTTATGCAAGTCGTATTCGGAATCACTGAGTCTTGTATACGTCAGCATGGACATTAACAGGTCATTCATATGATCCGCCTCTGCCTGAATCATTTTGATATAATTTGCCTGTTTTTCCGGGTGGATTCCATCCTCCAGACACTCCGCGCTGTTTTTGATCACCGCTGCAGGCGTCTTCATTTCATGAGCCATGGCGTTGATAAACGTATTTCTTAAACTGGCTAACTCCTTTCGTTTTTTGTGAAGATACAGGTACACAACGATCAGAAATACCGCAGCCGCCTGACCGATCAGCCAGATCGGAAGCGTGAATTTTTTTAAATTTCCGTCATGGGTTGCCAGATAAAAAGTGTCCGCATACATTGAAATCTGGTAAGAGGCCAGATTATATCCATCAATGTTTCCTTCCGCATAAGCCTGCCGTTTTCCCGGCTGATTTATCAGAATAGCCTGCACACGCGCAGATGGCATAAATACAAACAGATCCATGCCCCCCTGTTCCAGGGTTACATTCTCATCCAGTTCTCCGTCTGAAACATCCGTCAGATTTGCCACACGGTACACCGGATTTTTGTAAGAAAGTCCACCGGCACTGCTTGTCTTGAGTACCAGTGTCTCATCTTCGTGTGTGGTGCTCTGAAACTGCATTTCTCTGACTGTAAAAAACTTTCCATTGTAATATCCTTTGAGTTTCTGTACCGCTACATGTCCATCCTGCTTTTTATAAAACTGTTCAAATTCCTGCTGCGCACCGTTATTCCATTGTTTGAAATACTCTGTCAGTGAAATCCATGTTTTCTTTAACTCCAGATTTTCTTCATCGTATGTAGTCCAGATGCAGCCTACTTCAGAATCCGCCAGCTCGTATCTCACATTATCTGCACCGTCCAGGAATTCCAGATGCAGCCCCAATTTGCTGTTCCATTCCCGATTTTCCGTGTTTGGCAAAATATCTTTCAGTCCTATGTAAACATTATTTTTCAGATCATTTGCGCTTTCCGACTTTCTTGTATCCAGATTTTCATTGACCAGATTTTGCACATTTTTCGTCATCAGCTCCAGCTTTGTCTCCCAGCTTTTCTGTGACATACGGATCAGAAGTCCGGTGGCTGTCAGTGCCACACATAAAAATATGATTTCGATCAGAAATCCTGTCCGGTATTCTCTCCAGATCTTCTTTCTCTGCTTCCATAATGTTTTCACTTTATTCATACACATCCCCCTGTTCTTCTGTCCGATCATGCCTGTTTCGCTTTCTTCTATTCTCATTCACTTTGTTTTCACTACATTTTCCGGGATTGTGGTCTCTTCCTAATCTTGCACTTTCGTCTCAAAAATATATCCCTTTTTTACGATGGTTCGAATGCAGCTTCCATACTCACCCAGTGCTTTTCTCACATTTTTCACATGGGTGTCCACCGCTCGGTCATTTCCCGTGTATTCATAACCCCAGAGTTTCAAAATAATCTGGTCTCTTGTCAGGATGCGGTTTGGATTCTGGTAAAAATAGGACAACAGACGGTAGTCCAGAGACTGCAGTTCTACTGGTTTTCCGTTGCAGATAAACTGCTGCCGTTCTTCATCGAGTACCAATCCTTCCTGCTGTTTTTTCTGCATTCCATGCTGATAACGTTCCAGTACAGCCTGACATTTTGCCAGAAGTACCCGAAGTGAAAATGGTTTCAATATATAATCATCTGCTCCCAGTTCATACCCGCGCAGCTGGTCTTCTTCCAGAACCCTTGCAGTCAGAAAAAGTATCGGTACGGATTCCCGTTCTCTGATTTTTTTGCAAAGTGTGAAGCCATCCATGCCCGGCATCATGACATCCAGCAGGATCAGCTGAAAACTTCTTGTCTGTACTGCCTCCCATGCCGCTTCCCCATCTGCTGCGGCCTCTACTTCAAATCCATGTTCCGACAGAAAATCCGTGATCAGTTCCCGTAAATTGTCGTTATCTTCTGCCAGTAAAATGCGTTTCATCTCAAATTCCCCCAATGTAGTTCGTATTTCTTCTTCGTTGCACTTATTGTAACATACCGATATGTATTCTTTATGTACTTTTTTGGATTTGTAGACAAATTATAGGGTGTTGACTAAATTTTAGTATATAAAAACAAAATCAGAGAAAGGTTCCTCACTCGCTAGACGTTCACTCCCCTCGTTTCACGGCGGTTTCATCGCGCTCGTTCTCAGCTCCTATAAAAGCTGGTCGCCTCCCACTCGCGCAAAACCTTGTAAAACTCAATCGTTCACTTAACCGCTCGTCGAGGAACCTTTCTCTGATTTTGCTATTTCGGTTATGATAAATTTACAACAAATCATTCTCTATGTTTCACTATTTTCCAAATTCTTTTCAAATCATTCATATTGTATAATGACTTAATTCCACTGTGTAAATGACGAAAACAAAGAATCCTTCTGCAACAAGCGATTAAGTAAGTGACCGAGTTTTGCGAGTTTTGCGCGAACGGGAAACGACCAGCTTTTATCGGAGTTGGAAGTGAGCGCGATAAAACCGAAGCAAAACGAGGGTAACGAACGTCTAGCGGTTGCAGAAGGATTCTTCGTTTTCGTCTTATATAATATTAATTTTTTTACCATACCATCACCCAGAAATACAGGAAATGGCCTCCCTTACATTTGCCACCCCGATCAGCCGAATGCCATCGGTGCGCACTTCATCGGTAAGAGATACTTTCGGCAGAATACAGGTTTTAAAACCAAGTTTTTTGGCCTCCTGTACCCGCTGTTTTGCCATATTGACCGCGCGGACTTCGCCGCTCAGTCCCACCTCGCCGAAGCAGATGGTTTCATCAGATATGGCAAGTTCCCGATAACTGGACACGATGGCCAGCACGATGCCAAGATCAATGGCCGGCTCATTCATACGGATACCGCCTGCAATGTTTACATACGCATCGCAGGAGGAAAGCGGAATTCCCGCTCTTTTTTCCAACACCGCCATCAGCAGGTTGACACGGTTCAAATCCGCACCTGCGGCGGTTCTGCGGGGCAGACCAAATCCGGTCTTGCACACCAGTGCCTGGATTTCCAGCAGAATCGGCCGTGTTCCTTCGATGGAACAGGTCACGATAGAACCGGAAGCCCCTTCCGGACGACCATTCAGCATATATTCAGACGGATTTTTCACTTCCACCAGTCCCACCTGCTGCATTTCAAACACACCAATCTCATTTGTGGAACCGAAACGGTTTTTAACACCGCGCAGTATTCGATACGCCGCATGGCGGTCTCCCTCGAAATAAAGCACGGTATCCACCATATGTTCCAGCACACGCGGACCTGCCACGACGCCTTCCTTGGTCACATGTCCCACGATAAAGATCGTGATTCCAAGGGATTTGGCCAGCTGCAGCAAAAGTGCCGTCGCCTGACGCACCTGGGAAACACTGCCTGGTGCAGAGTTGACGTCCTCGCTGTACATGGTCTGAATGGAATCGATGACCACCACCCGCGGTTTCTTTTTGCGCAGCACAGATGCGATATCCGACAGATTTGTCTCACAGAACAGTTCCAGGGAATCGGTAAATGTTCCGATACGCTCCGCACGGATCTTGATCTGCTGCGGTGATTCCTCTCCGGAGATATACAACACGCTGTGATGCGCGTCTGCCAGATTTTTGCACACCTGAAGCAAAAGGGTGGATTTTCCGATACCCGGATCACCGCCCACAAGTACCAGAGACGCCGGTACGATTCCACCGCCAAGTACCCGGTCTAATTCCCCGATTCCGGTGGTAAACCGCTCCTGATCCGTCATTTCTACTTTGGAAAGCGGAAGTGGTTCTGCCGCATTACTGCTTCTTCGGCTGCTCACACTGACGCCGGCATGTTTTTCTTCGGCTGGTTCTTCCACAAAGGTGTTCCACTCCCGGCAGCCCGGGCACTGTCCCATCCATTTTGCAGACTCATAGCCGCACTGCTGGCAGAAAAAAATCGTTTTTTTTGCTTTCGCCATACTAACTTTTTATGTCTCCTTATATAGGTTTTCAGCTATATATCTGTAGCTGAGTTTTCTCTTCTGTCTGTCACCTTCACAGTTTCTTAGAACCGGAAAGAAACTAAGAAAATACAATTTCGTCTTTTTTGACACGTACATTTACCGCTGTGCCTTTTTTGATCTCACCGGACAGCAGTGCATCAGCCAGGGAATCCTCCAGTTTCGTCTGGATCATCCGGCGTAACGGACGCGCTCCGTATTTCGGATCATACGCTTTATCTACAATGTACTGGCGCACTGCATCTGTGATCTTCAGCTCAATACCAAGCTGTTCCCGGCAGCGCTGCTGCAGTTCTTTTGTCATGATTCCGACAATCTTCTTCATATGCTCTTTCGTCAGTGCATGGAATACGATAACCTCATCAATACGGTTCAAAAATTCCGGTTTGAAAATGCGGCGCACTTCTTCCATGACATTGGATTTCATCCGATTGTAATCCGCTTTTTCGTTCTGCTCCGTTGCAAAGCCCAGTTTTTTCGGTTCAATGATGGACTGCGCTCCTGCATTGGATGTCATGATGATGATCGTATTTTTGAAATCGACTTTTCTGCCCTGGGCATCTGTAATGTGTCCGTCGTCCAGCACCTGAAGCAGAATGTTAAATACATCCGGGTGTGCTTTCTCGATCTCATCAAATAAAATAACAGAATACGGATGACGGCGCACTTTTTCACTGAGCTGTCCACCCTCTTCGTATCCCACATAACCTGGCGGGGATCCGATCATTTTGGACACACTGTGTTTCTCCATATATTCCGACATATCCACGCGGATCATGGCATCTTCCTGACCAAATACTTCCTCTGCCAGTGCTTTGGAAATCTCTGTTTTTCCGACACCGGTCGGTCCAAGGAACAGGAAAGAACCCACCGGTCTGGACGGATCTTTCAAGCCGACTCTGCCTCGTCTCACTGCCTTTGCCACTGCGGAAATTGCCTCATCCTGCGCAATGACACGTTTGTGCAGTGCTTTTTCCAGACGCTGCAGCCGGGCCGCCTCGCCCTCAGTCAGACGTTTCACCGGAATATGCGTCCAGTCGGACACTACATCCGCCACTTCGTTTTCACCAACCAGAATCTTTTTATTGCGCATACTGCGGCGGTATCTGGAAAGTGCGGTGTCGTATGCATCCTGTTTCTGCTGTTTTTCCCTGCGGATTTCTCCTGCCTGCGCCAGATCACCTGCTACGATTGCCTCTTCTAACTGTGCATCCATGTCAAACAGTTCTGTCTTCATCTGCTCTAACTGCACCGGTTTATCCAAAGTTCCCACATGTGCTTTGGAAGCGGCCTCGTCCATCAGATCAATGGCTTTATCCGGCAGAAAACGGTCGTTAATGTAACGCTCGGAGAGTTCCGCTGCTGCACGCAGACCGTCCTCTGTGATCGTCACATGATGATGTTTTTCATACTGTGGGCGCAGACCGCGCAAAATCTCAATGGTCTGTTCCACGCTCGGTTCTTCTACGGTCACCGGCTGGAAACGGCGCTCCAGCGCTGCATCTTTTTCAATGTGCTTACGGTATTCCTGAATGGTTGTGGCACCGATGATCTGAATCAGTCCCCGGGACAATGCCGGTTTCATGATATTGGACGCATCCAGCGCACCTTCCGCGCCACCGGCACCGATGATCGTATGCAGCTCATCGATAAACAGAATTACATTTCCTGCCTGCTGCACTTCCTGCATGATGCCTTTGATACGCTCCTCAAATTCACCACGGTACTTTGTACCGGCCACCATGCCGGAAATATCCAGCGTCAGGATTCGTTTCTCCTGCAGATGCTCCGGAACCGCGCCTGCGGCCACCCGGGCTGCAAGTCCTTCCACGATAGCTGTTTTTCCCACACCCGGTTCGCCGATCAGGCACGGATTATTTTTTCCACGGCGGCTCAGGATCTGAATCAGACGCTGAAGTTCCTCCATGCGTCCGATCAATGGATCCAGCTCACCGTTTGCCGCGCGGGCCGTCAGATCTGTGGTATACGTATCAAGCAGTGTATTTTTCCCTGTCTCCGCACGTCTTCCGGTGCGGAACTGCTTGCTTTCTTCTCTGGAATACATGTTTTCTTTGCCCATGGCAGTCAAAATGTCGGTATACACCTTCCCCAGATTGACATTCATGGCAATGAGAAGCCGTGCGGCGGCACTGGTCCGATGCTCCATAATGGAAAAAAGCAGATGCTCCGTTCCTACTTCTTCACTGTCAAACCGCTCTGCAACTGAGTAAGCCTCATTGATAATCTCCTGGCTTTCCGGTGTGAGGAACTCTTCTTCTGATCCTGTCTCTGTCTCTCCCGGCAGTGCGATCTCATGGATCATGGCCAGAATATCCTCACGATTTACCGATAACTGCTGCAACACCTGAGCCGCAACGCCGTGTTCTTCCAGCAAAAGTCCCGCCAGCAGATATTCACTTCCCATACGGGTCTGATTTTCCCGCTCTGCCAGCTGCTGGGCCAGACGCATGGCTTTGCGGGCCTGTCTGGTAAATCCTTTATACTGCATATTACTTCCTCCAACTACTCCTCGTACTCATCAAAAATCTCATCCACGAGTTCGTGGACCTCTGCGCGGGTAATGCCTTTGCAAAAACCACGGGCAAGTACGACCCGCAGACTGTCCCGCATTTCTTCTTCCGCTTTTAACCGGTCAATGTCCAGTGCAATGATAGTGCCGCGGCGTCTGTCCAGACGAAGCAGCCCTTCCTGGCGCAATACCGAATACGCCTTATTTACGGTATGCATATTAATACCGATCTCATCTGCCAGCTGTCGAACAGACGGCAGCGCATCTCCTTCATGATACTGTCTTGTGGCAATACCATAAATGATCTGATTCCGCAGCTGTATGTACAGCGCTTCATCACTGTTAAAATCAACTTCGATTGTCATTTGTGAACCTATCCTTCCATGTTTCTACGATCCGGGCTACCACCCCCGAACCTGCCTGTAATTGCTAAACCCTATCCAGTCCCGTTACCGAATCAGAGACTGTTATAACGATGATATAACACCCTTAGTTTTCTGTCAACTAAAAAAGAAAAACCACAGATATCTGACCGCTTTTGGCCTTATATCTGTGGTCTTTATGCTATTTTTTACAGGAACTCGATATCATCCCAGGAATCTTTCTTTGGCTTTTTCTCTTTCTTTTTCGGTTTTGGGGCAGGTTCTTCTGTCTCTTCCTCGTCATCAAAAAATGCCGGTTCTTCCTCTTCGATAAATTCTTCTTCCGGAGCTTTCTCTTCTCTGGATGAACTCTCTACTTCCTGGATCAGTTTTTTCAGATCAGCAACCAGCTGTTCTGTGTCCGGATTGCTCTCCTTTGTTTTCGGTGTATCCAGACTGATCTCTGCTTCAATTTCCTCTACGGTTTCAACCGGCGCTTCCTTTTTCGGCTCTGTCAGAATCTCTGTCAGTTTTTCCTTCTTTGGCTGTTTTTCAACATGCGGTTTTTCTGGCTGAGTTTTCTTTGCGGCAGTTTCTTTTTCCTGCTTTTTCTCTTTCTTCGGCAGTTCTTCCTGTGCCGGTTCTTTCTGCTCCGGTTTTGCTTTTTTCATTTCCGGACGCTTTGCATCGATTTTCTCGATCTCGCTGTCCAGATCCATGACATCCACTTTGCTGCCTTTTAACTCTACCTCAAAAGTCTTTGTCGGTGCCTCTTCGTAATCATCCATATCATCATCTGCGCCAACTTCATTATCCAGATATCTGCGCAGACGACGGTAACGTACAGACATCACAATCAAGAGGATCAGCAGTAACAATGCTACGATTCCCACTCCTGCAGTGATCATACGTGTCATGCTGTCCATATCAAATCCTGACACCGTCTTTTTGTCCGCTGTATTATCCTGTGCGGCACTGCCATCATACTGCATATTTGCCATGCTGCGCTGCAGTGTCTGATTTACGTAATCATATACATACCAGCCACTCTGTCCGCTGCTGGAAGTACCATATACATAATAAAATTCAGAAGCGGATACATCTGCTGCTACCGTATCATCTGAATCAGAAGCCTGATAAGCCATAATGCTTCCGTTTTCAAAAGTGCACTGTGTCGCCTGATATCTGCCGGATACCTGCTCTGCCACACTTGTCGGAACATTGGTTACCACGACAAAGGAATCCTGCTGTGCAATACTTACAAACGGGATTACCTCATCACGCTCTGTATCATAGACAAATACACCTTTCTGCTGTGTATCTGCGGTATTCTGCAGATATAATAAAAATACCTGCGCACCGTTTTCCATCTGAGCTGCCGGTACTTCTGCACCTGCATATGTAATCGTTGTCGCAAAAAACCCTGCCGGGATCTGATCTGACGGGAAACTGTCTGCGATTTCATAGGTCACACCATTGATCTGAAAACCATCAACTACCGGCTGAGATTCATCCTCCAGACTGATCGGCACTGCCTCATCATCATGATTTGCGTCCGCATTGTCTCCATCCGTTGTATCTCTGGTTGTTCCGGATGAGATCAGATCACTTCTTACCCATCCATCGGTCTCATGTCCGTTCCATTCAAAGGAAACCTCATACCAGGTATATCCGTCATCTGCTGTCTGTTCTCCACGGATCTGTACTTCCTGATTTGCAGAAAGAGAACCTACTGCGCTTCCTTTGATTTCTTCACGTACAACTGTATTATCATTGATCGCTGTGCCGGAAGAAGGTGCTGCCAGGGCAGTTACCCCTCCCATATTCCAGGCCAGTGCACCGGTCAGGCACAAAGCCAGACAGGAACCTGCCAGTTTTTTCTTAGCTGTTGTTCTGCTTTTCATATATCCTCCATTATTTTTCATCACATAATATATCTACTTTATTATAGGTATGGGAGATGTAAAAATCAATATTTTTCTTTTTTTCATAAAAATTTCTTGAAATATTCACATTTTTGTATCATTCTATAAGTAATCATGCAAATAGTATAAGAAAAGAGGTTTTAGCTCATGAAAAAGAAAACATATGCGGCACTGATCGCTGCCCTTACAATCAGCGGTGTCTTTTTATTAAACGGATGTAGTTTTGATCTGCCAAACCAGGACACACAGGTCAGCACCGGCGCAGAACTTTCTGCAGAAAAGGAAACCCTGACAGACGGTGAGCTGCAGCTTTACACAAGATGGTACGGCACCGATGGTCAGAAACTTGCCGGTGCAACGATTGCAATCTATGATGGAAATGAAAAATTATTTGAAGGAACTACCGATGAAAACGGCAATCTGGAAATGTGCACGATTCCGGGAAATACAGAACTGCGCTGCACCGTTACTGATGCATCCGGTGATGAAATCGCAAAATCTGATATCCTGTACAAAATTTCTGACAGCTATGACAACATCACGGTTTATACGACACATGGCGAGTCAGGTACACAGAAAGTAGAGGTTCCGTCCAGCAAAGCTACACTGAGTGCAGCTATTTATGTTACAGATAACAAGACACTGTCTCATGCAAATATTACCGAATATATTGCAGACGATCAGACACAGGCTGATACTACAGATGGAACCGATGGCGCAGCGGATGCTGCACAGCAGCCAGCGGACGGTACCGCAGCTGACGGTCAGGCGGATGCCGCTATACAGAGTACCGATCAGGGAGCTGATCAGGCACAGACTCAGCCGGCAGATCAGACACAGCAGCCGGTTGTAACACAGTAATAACTTGTTTCGGGTAATTGTGTGGTTTTAAATATAATTTATGAAAAGGGACTCTGCGATTTTGTCCCGGCAGCTAACAATCGCTTGCCAGGAAAAAAATAGCCAGAGTCCCTTTTTTCTACACTGTGTTCAAAACCACACTGCTTACCCTTACGTCGTGCCGCACATGCATATAGAACATTGAATCAATAAACTTTATGCTGCATGTGCAGATACTTAGGTAAATCTGTTAATTTATCATTTTGTTGCGAAAAAAATAAATAATTTCATAGTGTAAATAGCGGAAATGCAGTATCTTTTCTCGGTAAACGATTCAGCGAGTGACTGAGTTTTGCGAGTTTTGCGCGAGTGGGAAACGACCAGCTTTTATGAGAGTTGAGAGCGAGCGCAATGAAACCGAAGCAAAACGAGGGAAACGAACGACTAGTGTCCGGGAAAAGATACTGCATTTCCGCATTACAAAAGTTACACAATCACACGCCGGAAGTATCAAATTCCGGTATAAAACTCTCCTCCGCAGTCTCTCCATCCTGGATAAACCCATTTTCCACACCCATGTCAATGGCATAATCTACAACTTCATCGTATTCCTGCGATGTAATTTTTCTCCCCAGTTCCGGATACCGCACTTCAATTCCCGCCATCGGCGTATACTGGTTCATAATGCTGATATAGATCTGATCCCCATATGTCTCATGCAGATAACGGATCACTTTCTTGGATTCTTCCACATGTCCCGGAAGTACCAGATGACGGACTACCACGCCCCGCAGCATTCGTTCCAGAACGCCATCATCAGTCTCATTTTCCTCAATACAGTTGTCAGTATTGTAAATGATATTGCTATTTTCACCGATATCAGCACTGATTCCATCTGAATAAGCCACATCAGCGGACAATTCATCTGTGATCGTACCGGATTTTTCTCCTGAAACAATTTCAAACTGCGCAGTTCCCAACTGCCGCACCATTTCCTGCAGCGCAGGTTTTGCCACCTGTGGATAATCCACCGCATGGGAATAAGTGCCCGCCAGCTCTGCACTCAGATATTTGAAATCCGGCAGATAAATATCCACTAGGCCATCAAACATCCGCAATGTTTCTGTTTTTTCGTAGCCGGATGTGTTGTACACGATTGGAATCCGCAGTCCCTGTTTTTTAGCAAGCTCCAGCGCACAAACTACTTGCGGTGCAAAATGCCCCGCCGTCACCAGATTGATATTCCAGGCCTTCTGGTCCTGAAGTTCTAAAAATATCTCTGCCAGCCGTTCCGTGGAGATTGTTTTTCCCACGCTCCCTGCTGCAATGGAATGATTCTGGCAGAACACGCAGCCCAAGGTACAGCCCGAAAAAAACACGGCTCCGGAGCCTGCATCGCCGGATATGCAGGGTTCCTCCCACATATGCAATGCACCCCGTGCCGCGCGTATCTGATCGGTCTGTCCACAGTAACCTGTTTTTCCCTGTGTCCGGTCCACATGACAGTTTCTCGGGCACAGACAGCAATCAGTAAATTTATTCATATTCCACTTCTCCAAATTTGGACTCAATTTCCTTGTCTTCCTCGTCCAGATGCTCTGCCGGAAGATGATGTTCGATAATCTCCAGAAAACGTCCGATCTCCTGCCATGCATGTTTTGATTCTGGAATCATCAGCATCGCCATCTGGAAAATATGAAACATTCCCTCATACACGCTGAGCCGCACTTTGCAGCCGGCACGCTTTGCCTTTTCTGCCACAAGCTCGGAATCACTCAGCAGCATCTCATAACTTCCCACTTGGATCAGCATTGGTGGAAAACCGCTGAAATTGCCATAAAGCGGGGAAATATACGGATTGGTCGGATCTTCGTCTTGAATGTAATCCTTATTGTAGATCAGACTGTCTCTGGTATTTCCAAACAGCGGATCCCTCTCATAATTAAAATCATACGATGCACCGGACTGGGTAAAATCCGTCCATGGGGACATACAGATGAGTCCCGCCGGAAGCTTCCGGTTCTGATTTTTCAGATACATACAAAGTGCCAGCGCCAGTCCGCCACCGGCGGAATCTCCGGCAACTACAATCTCATGCTCCTGCCAGCCCTGCTGCAGCAGCCAGTTATAACCGGTGATGGCATCCTCTAATGCTGCCGGATACGGATGCTCCGGTGCCACACGGTAATCCACCGTCAGGACACTCATGCCCCGGCCCAGTTCACTGTAAAGTCCCGCAAAACTGCGGTATGCATTGCGCATTCCCCCGATATATCCGCCTCCGTGCAGTTGCAGCAGCACAAGGCGCTCGTTTTTTACTTCACATTCTAATAATTCCAGACGGCAATTTTTCTCTTCAATCACGCGCAGATTGTAAAATTCCGGCACTCTCCACTCCGGCTCCGTCATCTTTTTGCGCAGTTCGCCGCTTTTTAACTTTCTGCCGATCAGGTTGTCGGATGCGACTCTTGCGATCAATTCACGCATTACTTTTCCGCGAATACTGTTGTCAGTCTGTAACATTCACTTCTCTCTCCTATATTAATCCTATTTTTTGCTCCCACAAATCATACATGAAAACGGCGGTACAGCTCATCCATGGCCCGGCGTCCTCCCAGGATCACACTGCCGATAAATACAAAAATGGCAACACACAGCGCGATCAGACACATAATACTGTCACTGGAAATTCCAAAATGATGTAAAATATACGGAATAACGCTCAATACAATGATCAGCAGCTGCATTGGAATATAACTCTGCCAGTTTCGACTGTTTACGATCATCAGAACGATGATGGTCACGTCGATCAGGATAAAGGCCGCTGGCAGTACGTAGTTGACCGACCAGCCGGAAAATCCTGTCAAAAAATCGATCAGTACCACGACGGCCACGCCAAGTAGCGTCTGCAGCAATATTTTAAACTGATACCCATTGTGTTTCTGAATTGAAAATTTCAATGTAATATACGCATACACCATGCAGGCTCCGGTCATGATGGACCAGCCGATCCGGTCTCCCACATGAAAATCAATGATCACCAGAATGGCCTCCGCAACAATGGCGGCCAGCGTATAAATACTCAGCGCCAGCTGAATTTTTTTCATTTCTTTTTCCGGATGAAACGGATAAGTCGGCTTCACTTCAAGCACCTCGTCTCCGTCCCGCTCCGTAATACATTTGCAAAGTGGACATACGTTAGTCGGATCGATAAATTCCACTCCGCAATTCCAACATTTATTCATAATACACACCATTACTTTCTATTGTTACCGGAATATCATTTGCCACCAGATAACGGTAAAATGCTTTCTGCAGCTTCGTATCCTTCATCACGGATGAGATTGTGGATGTCAGTATGCCCTTATAAGAACACAGACACATCTTCAGATTCTGTCCTTTGGAACGTGACAGGATGACACTGAAATGATCCACGTAATCCTCGTATTCCGGCGCCACCTGGATATTTCCAAGGTTTGTGATGGTGGCGGTATTGGCACTGGTCGCCATATTGTAAATGTATTTCATACCGATTTTTTTGAACACCAGTGGAATCGTCCGCAGGATCATGGTCTTTTCTCCGGTTACATTATAGGAAAAAATATCCTCCAGATGTTCTTTTGTGATCTGCTCCCGCAGAGATTCTTTTACTTCTCCGATCACATCCTCAAATGGCTGATTTTCCGCCTTTGGGTGAAAGGTTGCCGTAACCATGACAAAAAAGTTTTTCGTCGTCACGGAATTAAAATACGGCCGCAGGTTTACGGGAATACTTGTGGTGATTGGCCGTTTCGACGGCATTCCTTTTAAATATTCCTGGTAAATCGCACAGATAAATACCGATACCAGAAATTCATTGATGGTGGCACCGTATTTCTTCGCTGCACGTTTTACCGCATCCACCGGCATATGACCGTGAATGATTCCCATTTTTCCTTCCGGGAACATGCTGCCTTTTAAAATATAGGCTTTTTCCGATTTGTAAGATTTTTCAAACCGGCTCTTTTTATAATTCTGCAAAAAGCTGTCTTCTGTATTCAGTGAAGTGTCCTTGTGCAGCCGGTTTCCGTACTTCTCACCAAGCTCCGGATGGGACAGGCGCAGATACTGATATGTCAGTTCCTTCAGGAAATTTAACGCGCCGTTGCCGTCTGTCAGGGAATGAAATACTTCCAGATTGATGCGGCATCCGTAATAAGTCACACGGAACTGATAGCTCCGGTTGCGGTGTTCATCAATATAACGGCACGGATACGTGTGCTCCTCATGCACCGTCGGTGATTTTTTCCCATTTTCTTCAAAATAATACCAGAACATGCCCTGGCGCAGTCTGCAGTTAAATACAGAAAACTTCGGCAGTACCATGTCCAGCGCCTGCTGCAGCAGATTCTGCTGAATCTCTTCTTTTAAAATGATCGCTACACGGTAGACATTGGTCATGCCCTCCCCTGCGATAACCGGAAAAAGATGCGCCGTATTGTCAAGTTTTCCCCACTTGATCTCACGGTCTTTGCCTTCCTTTGTTTCCTTATAAGCAGACCGGGCTTCTTTCCGCGCCTGCTTCTCCAGCGCTTTCTGCTGTTTTTTCTCAGCTTTCAGTTGCTTTTTTTCTTCTTTACTCATAGAATTCATTACATCCCTGTTTTTTACTTTCTCTCATAACAACCCTTATCAGATCACTATCTACTGATATAGTTCTGATACTTATATGAGATCAATTGTATACGCTTACACATAGCGGGCAATACCCACACGGATTCTTCCTTTTTTTGTCTCCTGCAAAAAGCCCCGGAACACAATTTTTCCAAATCCACGCACGGACACAATGTCTCCACTTTTCAGTATTCCACTATTCCGGTCGTATTGTCTGCCATTTACAAATATTTTTCCTGCACGGAAAAGTTCCGTACTCTGGGTGCGGGACAGCTTGTACGCCTTGGCTACCACTGCGTCACACCGATTGGAGCTGACCACAAACTCTTCTTCCGCAAACTGCGGTGCCGCCTGCTCGGGGCATTCCTTTGTGATCTCTGTGGTCATGGATGTATGGCGCACCTGGGTGATATGCTCCGCCAGATAAGCCGCCATGGCATCCTCACAGAATACATAACCTGCTGCCTCTCTGACAATAATATCACCAAGAACATCCCGCTCTATTCCGAGATTCATCAATGCGCCCAGGAAATCCCGGTGGCTTAACTCCTCCGCGAACTTCGGTGCCGACGGGCGGATCACCACGCAGCTGATGGGAAACTCCTCCTCATACCCTAAAGTTTCCTCTGAACCGAACCGCAGCATCTGCCGTTCGCAGCCTTCCGTGCCGCCAAACAGTTTCCATGGCACAAAATCTAGTTCCCGTTCCATGGCATATACATCCGATACTTCCGCCGCATTTAAGAACCCGGAAAACGTATAAATATTTTGCTGATAACAGCGGTTTGCCAGATCCAGCACCCGCCGTTTTAATTCTTCATTTTCTTTCATGAATAAAAGTATAACATATGCATATATCTTTGTACAAGAAAAGCGGTAGTCAAAAGCGTACTTAAAAAAATACACACCTTTTGTAAAATATGTTCAATTTTGGACATAACAACTGGCAAGATTGTCTAATTTTCGACAATCAAAAATAATACTTGCATGTCGAAACATTGTATATTATAATGAGTTCTAAATTGTATTTTATTTAGTACAATTTCAATACAAGAAGGGAAGTGAACGTATGGAATTACAGATTCAGGACTTAGTTTCCTCCATCCGCAAAGACGGAATTGACGCAGCCAATGCAGAAGCAGAAGCAATTATTTCAGAAGCTAAGAAAAAAGCAGACGCCATTATCGCAGATGCAAAATCCGAAGCAAAAAGTATACAGGAAGCTTCAGAAAAAGAAATCGGTATTCTGAAAGAAAGTGCTGCCATCAGTGCAGAACAGGCAAAGCGTGACGCAATGCTGGCATTTAAAACCGAGGTGAAAGCAGAATTTGAAAAAATTCTTTCTGCGAAAGTGAAAGACAACCTCTCAGACGCTGCACTTGGGAAACTGATCAAAGCTGTTATTACAGACAAAGGGGTAGATAGTTATTCCGTAGAAGTTGCAGAAGTAAGTGACGCTCTGAAAGCAGAACTTGCAGAAGAAATCAAAAACGGTCTCGAGATCAGACCAGCCAAAGGTGTACGCGCAGGCTTCCGCCTGTCAGCAAAGGATGGTTCCGGTTATTTTGACTGTTCCGATGATGAGATCATGCAGATGCTGATGCCATACTTCAGAAATCTTGATTTCTAGCAGGAGGTGCTTATGGCTTCATATTATTATTTGCTATCCAGCCTGCCGGACCTGAAAACCGACGGCGATATGCCATTTTCTTATGAAGAATTTCTTGGCATGTGCCAGTCAAATGTAAGCGAATCAAAATACGAATTTTTGAGTAATCTCACCCTCTCCTCTGATGAGGGACCACTCTTAAAAGACTGGGCTGTTTTTTACAACAACCTGATGAGTGAACTGAATTATCAGAGAAGTGCAAACCTTGGACGGGCCTACTTAAAATCCTACGATAAGGATGCAGTGCTCACCCAGGTGATAGGAACGGTGCTTGCGGCAAAGAATCCGCTGGAAGCCGAAAAGATCCTGCTGGATTACGAATTCGAAAATCTTGATTCCCTGGTAGGTTTGCATACCTTTGACGATGTCTATCTCTTTGGGTATGCGGTGAAATTGAAACTGCTGGAGCGCCAGAACTGTTTTGTACAGGAAAAAGGCAAAAAAGAATTCAAACGTCTTTTCGATCAGGTGCAGCAGCGCGTTTATCAGTTATAGAAGAAATACATCTTCGCTGATAAAACGGAAAACTATTGATAACAGGAGAAAATTGAATGGAAACAGTAACAGGATATGTAACTGGTATTAACGGCAACCTGGCAAATGTCAGCTTTGAAGGTGCCGTTCATAAAAATGAAGTTGGTTATATCCTTGTTGACGGAAAACGCTTAAAAGGCGAGGTTATCCGAATCAACAACGGCGTAGCCAGCATGCAGATCTACGAAATGTCAAACGGCATTAAAGTCGGAGACCCAGTAGAATTTACCGGTGAACTGATGAGCGTAGAACTTGGACCGGGTCTGCTCACACAGGTATTTGACGGTCTGCAGAATCCGTTGCCGGATCTGGCCGAGCAGTGCGGATTCTTCCTTGAGCGAGGTGTATACCTTGACCCGATTCCGGACAGAGAATGGGAATTTACCCCATCCGTAAAAGTCGGTGATGCCGTAGAGGCCGGCGACTCCATCGGAAGTGTTCCGGAAGGATTATTCACACATGAGATCATGGTTCCTTTTACCTTAAAAGGCCATGACTGGAAAGTAAAATCAATCAAAGAAAAAGGTTCTTACCATGTAAGAGCAACCATCTGTGTCATTGAAAATAGCAACGGTGAGGAGAAAAACTTAAGCATGGTCATCTCCCAGCCGATCAAACAGGCAGTAAAATGTTATGATGAAAGACTTCGTCCGGACGAACCTCTGGTAACACAGATTCGCTGTATCGACTCTTTCCTTCCGGTAGCAAAAGGCGGAACTTTCTGTGTTCCTGGACCATTCGGAGCCGGAAAAACAGTTCTTCAGCATATGGAGGCAAAAAACGGTGAGGCCGATATCGTTATCGTCGCAGCATGCGGTGAGCGTGCCGGTGAGGTTGTAGAGATTTTAAAAGAGTTCCCGGAACTGGAAGATCCGAAAACAGGCAGATCCCTGATGGAACGTACCATCATCATCTGTAACACTTCTTCCATGCCGGTAGCCGCACGAGAGGCTTCCTGCTACACAGCCGTAACCCTGGCTGAGTATTACAGACAGATGGGACTGGATGTTCTTCTGCTTGCAGATTCCACCAGCCGCTGGGCACAGGCCATGCGTGAGATGTCCGGACGTCTGGAAGAAATTCCTGGTGAAGAGGCATTCCCGGCTTATCTGGAGTCCACCATCGCTTCTTTCTATGAGCGTGCTGGTAAAGTAAGACTGAAAAACGGCAAGATTGCATCCGTCACCATCGGTGGTACCGTATCACCGGCAGGCGGTAACTTCGAGGAGCCGGTTACACAGGCAACCCTGAAGGTAGTTGGTGCGTTCCACGGACTTTCCAGAGAGCGTTCCGATGCCCGTAAATACCCGGCGATCCATCCGATGGATTCCTGGTCAAAATACGATGGTGTTGTAGACATGGCCCGTGTGGAAGAAGCACGTTCCGTTCTGCACAGAGGAAATGAGATCAATCAGATGATGAAGGTAGTCGGTGAGGAGGGAACTTCCGCAGAAGACTACATTATCTATCAGAAGGGCGAACTTCTCGATTCCGTATATCTGCAGCAGAACTCCTTTGATCCGATCGATGCAGCATGCTCTCCGGACAGACAGCGTAAAGAGTTCGGCATCCTTTACGATGCTTTGATGGCATCCTATGATCTGGATGACAAAAACGAGATCCGAGGTTTCTTCAACCAGTTGAGACAGGAATTCCTTGACTGGCACGGTACAGAATTCGAATCACCGGAATTCTACGAACAGGAAAAGAAAATCTCAGAATTCTACAAATCAAAAGCTGTTGAGTAGGAGGATTTTAGAGTGCAAAAAGTATATACAAAAATTGAATCAATTGTCGGTAACGTAGTTACTGTCAGAGCAAAAGATGTCCGTCTGGGCGACCTTGCTCTCGTAGGTGACAGTTACGCGACTGTTATAAAACTTGATAAAGACCTGGTATCCCTTCAGGTATTTGCAGGTGCGCAGGGTGTCGGAACCAGCGATCCGGTCCGCTTCCTTGGCAGACCGATGATGGTTTCCTTCTCCGATCATCTGCTTGGACGAGTATTTGACGGTGCTGGCGTTCCCCGTGATCATGGCCCGGCGCTGACCGAAAATATGATCCCGATCGGCGGACCGTCCTTTAACCCGTCAAAACGTATTTTACCGAAAAACATGATCCGTACCGGTATCCCGATGATCGACGTGTTCAACACACTGGTAGAGAGTCAGAAACTTCCGATCTTCTCTATCTCCGGAGAGCCATACAACGCACTGCTCTCCCGTATCGCACTTCAGGCAGAAGTAGATGTTATCGTTTTAGGTGGTATGGGACTGAAATATGACGATTACCTGGCATTCCGTGATACCCTGGAAAAAGGCGGTGCCATGAGCCACACGGTTATGTTTATCCACACCGCTTCCGATCCGACCGTTGAGTGTACACTGGTTCCGGATATGGCACTTGCTGTTGCGGAGCAGTTTGCCTTAAACGGCAAAAAAGTTCTGGTACTGCTTACCGATATGACAAACTACGCTGACGCACAGAAAGAGATGGCGATCACCATGGAGCAGGTACCTTCCAACCGAGGTTATCCGGGCGATCTGTACAGCTGTCTGGCTTCCCGTTATGAGAAAGCCGTTGATATCGAAGGCGCCGGATCCATCACGATCCTTGGTGTTACCACAATGCCTGGTGATGACGTAACTCACCCGGTACCTGATAACACTGGTTATATCACAGAAGGTCAGTACTATCTGAAAAACGGACACATTGAGCCATTCGGTTCTCTCTCCCGTCTGAAACAGAACGTAAACGGCAAGACCCGTGATGACCACCGTGCACTGATGGATGGTATGATCCGTCTGTACTCTCAGTACAAGGAAGCTCTTGAGAAGAAATCCATGGGATTTTTGATGAGTGACTGGGATGAAAAGCTTCTGAAATACGGTGAGCTTTTCGAGACAAAACTTATGGACCTCAGTGTAAACATTCCACTTGAGGATGCACTTGATCTTGGCTGGGAAATCCTTGCAGAGTGCTTCGAGCCAAACGAAACCGGTTTGAAGACAAGTCTTCTGCAGGAGAGATGGCCAAACAAAGAAGCATTAAAATAAAAGGAGCAGCTGATGGCTATCAAACTTACAAAAAATGAGCAGAAGGTGCAGAAAGACCGCCTGAAACAGTATCAGCGTTATCTTCCTACCCTGCAGTTGAAAAAACAGCAGCTGCAAGCCGTAATCACGAAGACAAAAGCTAATCTGGAGCAGAAGGAAGTCGAACGTGCTCAGATGATCGGTGACCTGGATGACTGGGTTGCAGTATTTGCCGAAAACGAGATCTTCGATGAAAGCAAAAAACTCGATCACCTGGTACAGCCGGATACCGTCATCTGTAAGAATGAGAACATCGCCGGTGTCACAGTTCCTGCCTTTCAGGAGCTGACCTTCAAAGACATCGATTACGATGTGGACGACTATCCTCTGTGGGTGGACACTGCTATTATAAAACTCCGCGAGATCGCACGTCTGGATGCTCTGGTATCAACACTGCGCAAGCAGGAAGCGCTTCTGGAAAAAGAGTTACGCTCTACTTCCCAGCGTGTCAACCTGTTTGAAAAAGTCAAGATTCCGGAAGCCAAGGAAAATATCCGCATGATCGGCGTTTTCCTTGGAGATCAGCAGACAGCAGCTGTTGTCCGCGGAAAGATTTCAAAGAAAAAATTAGTGGAGGCGGCACAATGATAGAGAAAATGAAAATGGTCTGCGTCGTGTCATCCGTCTCCCGAAAAGACGAGATGCTCGACGGAGTTCGATCCTTAGGGCTCTTGCATCTGGCCGAAAAGAAAAGTCCGGACCGCGCAGTTGCAGAACGTTTTACAACGCTTTCCAAGACTGCTTCCGCTCTCACGGACTATGCGCCGGATAAAAAGAAGAAAACAGATCCCGCACCGGTTCTCTCCGATTCCGAATTTGAGGAAATGTATCAGAATGTGTTAGCCGCATTTGATAAAAAATCCTCCCTGGAGCAGGAAATCAGTGCTGCCAATGCCGAGATTGAACGAATCAGGGCATGGGGCAATTTTTCACCGGAAGAAATAAAACGTGTAAAAGAAGCTGGATATGATCTCCACTTCTACCGTCTCGGTAAAAATGAATACCAGATGGCACTGCAGGATCCGGAAATCAAAATGATCGCGCTGACACCGGTGGACAAAACGCACACTGTCGCAGTACTGGGAACACTTCCGGTCACAATTCCGGCAACAGAATTTGCACTCCCGGAAAAAGGCATCGATGCGCTGACCGCAGAAATCGAAAGCTGCCGGGCAGAAATCGGTACATGTGAAGAAACACTTAAGAAATCCAGCATCTATGATGCAAGTTTTCAGGTTCAGATGCTGAAAGCGCAAAATGCAGAAAACTATTCTTCTGCAAGCGAAACAGCAGAAAATGATGCAGATTTTGTATGGATTTCCGGATACCTTCCGGAGTCAGATCTTCCGAAATTCAAAGCTGCAGCAACAGAGCATAAATGGGCATGGGCGATGGATGACGTGTCAGAGGATGACACAGAGATTCCTACCAAAGTAAAATATGGAAAAGTTTCCGGACTAATCCAGCCGGTATTTAATATCCTTGGAATCCTTCCGGGTTATCGGGAGTCAGATATCTCCCTCTGGTTTTTCCTGTTTTTCACCCTGTTCTTTGCAATGATCATCGGTGATGCTGCTTACGGCTGCCTGATCCTGATCGCAACAATTGCTCTTGCAGCAAAAACAAAAAAACTTAATACTACAATATACCTGTTACTGGTTCTTTCTATTGCAACCATCGTATGGGGTGCCATCACAGGTACATGGTTTGGTATGGAAAGAGCCATGGATGTGCCTTTCCTGAAGGCTCTGGTAATTCCTGAATTTTCAAATTACCCGGAACTCTTCGGCGTGACTTCTACAACACAGCAGAATGCCATCATGAAGTTTTCTTTCACAATCGGAGCAATCCAGATGGCTCTGGGAAGTCTGATCGCAATCAAGAAAAAATTGAGCGAAAAAAACCTAAGCTGGGTGGCAGACCTTGGCTGGCTGATTGCAGTCATTGGTATGTATCTGTTGTCACTGTATCTTGTTATCGGCGAAGCACTCAATATCAAACCAGTCTTCGTAATGATCGGCGTAGCATTTATCCTGGTCGTACTCTTTGGTGGTATGTCACCGGACAAAACAATCGGACAGGGTTTAAAATCCGGACTTGCTGACGCATTTACCGTATTCCTGAATACGATCAGCTGCTTTGGTAACGTCATGAGCTACATCCGTCTGTTTGCGGTAGGTATGGCAGGATTTGCCATCTCTCAGAGTTTTAACGGCATTGCATCAGGATTCCACGGACCGCTCATCATTCTCGGTGTTATCGTCGTACTGATCGGACACGGATTAAATATTATCATGTGCTTCCTTTCTGTCGTTGTACACGGTGTCCGTCTGAACGTACTGGAGTTTTCCGGACAGGCCGGTCTGGAGTGGACAGGAATTGCATACGAACCATTTAAAGTAAACGAAAAGATTAAAAAGTAGTAAATTAGCACAGGATGCAAAAAAGATTTATGCAATGCGTTGCATGATGTGCATCCCGCATCAGGAATGTGTAAAATCATTTCTGAATAAAATCAGCTTAAAAAAGGAGAATTATTATGAATATCGCATTTATAGGTATGGCAGCCGCACTTGGTTTATCAGCAGCAGGATCTGCATTTGGTGCAGGATTTGCCGGTATGGCAGCAGTTGGAGCTTGGAAAAAGTGTTATGCAAGTGGTAAAGCAGCACCGTTCATTATGATTGCTTTTGCAGGTGCACCGCTGACACAGACAATTTACGGATTCCTTCTCATGAACTTCATCAAATCTGCAAACGTAGATGCAGGTATGGCACTCGGTGTTGGTCTCTTTGGCGGACTTGCAATCGGTCTTTCCGGATTATTCCAGGGAAAATGCGCAGCAGCAGCTGCAGACGCACTGGGAGCAACCGGTAAAGGTACTGCGAACTACTTCATTGTAGTTGGTATCGTTGAGACAGTAGCGCTGTTCACACTCGTATTCAGCTTACTGCTGTTAGGCTAAAAAATAACTTAAAGTTAAAAGCTCAGTCCTTCGGGGCTGGGCTTTTTTGTGCATAAAAAGAGAAGGTACAATACCTCTCAGAAGCACTGTACCTTCTCTATATTCGTTTTTAAAGCACTCTTTAAGAATTACTCACCGTATTTCTCAAAACGCTCTTTTCTTGCCTCAGCGACTTCATCCTGACGCTCTTTCCATAATCTGTCAGCAACTGGTTTCCAGTTCTCTGCATATGGAATTGTTTTTGCGATCAGGCTGTCAACCGGCTCTTCTGCCTGCATATCTGTAGAATGAGCTCCGGAAGCCTCTACCATCTTCTTGATCATCTCCGGATTCTCAAGCATCGGGCATGGACGAAGCTGGTTGTCATTGAACGGCATATTGTCATGATACTGCATGAACAGTGGCTGCTGTAAGCACTCAAGCAGGGAATGCTCTTTGATGTTGATGTTGGAGTAGTGAATGAATACACATGGCTCTACATCTCCGTTCGGGTTGATATGTAAGTAGTTCTTACCACCGGCGATACATCCGCCTACGAACTCAGCATCGTTCTGGAAATCCAGTGTGAAGAGTTTGATCGGGCATTTTCTGCTTCGTACGAAACGAACACGCTCAACCATGTACTCACGCTGTTCCGGTGTCAGAAGCAGGTCTGTACTTGCGTCTTTTCCAACCGGCATGTAATGGAAGAACCAGGAAAGGATTGCTCCTTTGTCTACCAGCATCTGAAGGAATTCATCAGATGTAACTACTTTATAGTTTTTGCTTGTGTAGCAGATAGATGTACCGAATAACAGTCCATGCTCTTTCATCAGATCCATAGCGTGCATAACTTTCTCGAATACACCCTGTCCACGACGGTCATCGTTTGTCTCTGCATATCCCTCTACAGACAGAGCGAAAGATAAGTTACCAAGTCTCTGAACTTCTTTACAAAGCTCCTCATCGATCAGTGTTCCGTTTGTGAAGATGTGGAATGCACAGTCGTTGTGTTTCTCAGCAAGCATCAGAATGTCTTTCTTACGAACCATCGGCTCACCACCTGTTAATACGAAGAAGTGGATACCAAGCTCTTTTGCTTCTGTGATGATTCTGTCAAGCTGCTCGTTGCTTAACTGAAGCTGATGACCATATTCAGCAGCCCAGCATCCTGTACATTTCAGGTTACATGCGCTGGTCGGATCCATCAGGATAACCCACGGCACGTTACATCCGTATTTTTCACGGTTCTCTTTTACTTTTTTGAAACCTGTCAGACCGGCTTCAAATCCCATGTTTAATACATGCTGTTTTACGATGTTTGGATGAAGTCTCTCCAAAGCATCATAGATCATCTGTGTCCATTTCTGCTCCGGATCGCCAAGAACCTCATTTGCATTGTCCCAGAAATACTGTGGGAAGTTCTTTCCTGCAATCTTGTTTGCCAGGTTCATCAGTTTTACCAGGTTTTCTTCTTTATTTTTGTTGATGTATTTATAAACTCCTGAGAAAGCCAGTTCAAATGACTTTCTTGCTGCAGCGTGTTTTACGTCCATCTTTTTATTCCTCCTGTTGTCTGTCCTTAGTTTGCGTCAGTTCCTTCGATCTCGCTCTTGTAGTTCTTGTAACCTTTCTTTACGTATGGATGCTCTGCCCAAATCTTGTCAGCATGTTCTTTCCACTCAGCTGCGTACGGCTCACATTTTCCGCAAAGGTGCTCTGCGCTTTCCGGAGACTGCAAATCAGTAGATTTTGCACCCGTCTCACGAACCATCTCCTGTAATTTCTCCGGGTTCTCAAGCATCGGACACGGACGAAGCATGTTATCGTTGAACGGCTGATTGTCTCTGTATGCCATGAATAACGGCTGTTGCAGACACTCAAGCAATGTGTTCTCACGGATGTTTGCTCCTGAGTAGTGAATGAATACACATGGCTCAGCATCTCCATTTGCGTTGATGTGGAAGTAGTTACGTCCACCGGCGATACATCCGCCTACGAACTCACCATCGTTCTGGAAATCCATGAGCATGATCGGTTTTCCGCCTTCAAATGCACGAACCTCACGGATACGTTTGTAGATGTACTCACGCTGCTCCATTGTCGGCATCAGCTCTACATCAGCTTCGTTTCCAACTGGCATATAGTGGAAATACCAGGAGTAACGGCATCCGTGCTCGATCAGCAGATCAAAGAACTCATCAGATGTAACTGCATCCATGTTCTTTCTTGTATAACATACAGATGTTCCGAAGAACAGACCATACTGTTTCATCAGATCCATAGCGCCCAGAACTTTCTGGAAGATACCCTGACCACGGCGGCCATCGTTTGCTTCCTCAAATCCTTCCAGACTCAGAGAGAAGGAAAGGTTTCCTAATTTCTGAACTTCTTTACAGAACTCTTCGTCGATCAGTGTTCCGTTTGTGAAGCTGTGGAATGCTACATCATGATGTTTTTTACAAAGTTTCAGGATATCTGCTTTACGAACCAGCGGTTCTCCGCCTGTGAACATGTAGAAGTAGATACCAAGCTCTTTACCCTGTGTTACGATGTTGTCTAACTCTTCGTATGTAAGGTTCAGTTTGTAACCGTACTCTGCTGCCCAGCATCCTGTACATCTTAAGTTACATGCACTTGTCGGGTCCATCAGAATCAGCCACGGAATATTGCAGTGGTGAACCTCACGCATTTTACGGATTGTTTTTGTACCATAGAAAGCAGCCTCAAATCCAAGGTTTAATGCTGTCATTTTTGCTACGTTCGGATCTAACTCGTCAAGCATTGTATTTACGAATTTCATCCATTTGTGATTCGGATTCTGAACGATTTTTTTTGCACCTTCATATGCTTCTGGTTTGAAGTTGTCGCCCATGAATCTCTGAGCCAGATCGATGATCTGAAGTAATCCTTTTTCTCTGTCTTTGTTCAGTCTTTTTAAAGCAACGTCGATTGCTGCGCTGAACGCTTTTCTCTGCATAGTATGTGATAAACTTGCCACGATATGCTCTCCTTTCCTATTCCCTTAGCCATCCGTCAGGCAGATATTCACAATCTGCCATCGCTACTTGTTCATAACCAAATAGCTACCATATAACTTCATTTGGTTAAATAGTTTGTTTCCTATATAAACAATTTTTCCAAACAGACACCTACTACTTTCTACAATTGTAAAAAGGTGTCTGTTTTATAACATATGTTTCTTACACGACATCCGTGTCTTTGACAACACATGTTGCATTTTTAACTCTTGTATATTATAATAAACTTAAGTTAAATATCAACCGTCAATTTGATTTTTTCTGTCAATTATCCCACATTTTACCTTTACTTTGTTGGATAATTAACAGTTTCCAAGGGGATTGACTGCCGTATTTTGCCCACTTTTGGCATGATTTAATTTTGTGTAATAAAGAAAAAAAGCAGCATTTACCTGTTATATCCCAGTAGTAAGTTTTCACTAATATAATAAGGAAAGAATTCAATTGTGACGGAAAAAGGAGAGGATTATAAATGGCAACAGACCGCCGTACCAAATACACAAAGTCGGTGATTCGACAGGCACTTTTTGACCTGTTAAAAGAAAAACCTTTAAATAAGATCACAGTAACGGATATCTGTAAGATGGCAGACATCAACCGCAGTACCTTCTATTCTTATTATGAAGATGTGTATGCGCTGCTAACGCAGATTCAGAATGAACTGTTTGAAAATATCGTGGTGACACTGGGAAATGACAACTGGTTTGAAGATCTCTTGAAACTGATCGATCAGAACCGGGATCTCTGTCAGGTACTGATCGGACCGCATGGGGATTCTTCTTTTATCAGACAGCTGATATATCTGGGTTATGATAACAGTATGCGTGTCTGGCAGAAGATTTATCCGAATGCGGATGCGACGATGCTGGATTATTCCTATGCGTATCTGGCTAATGGAGTGATCGGGATTCTGGAGAACTGGGTTTGCAGTAATTATAAGCTTTCCATTGAGCAGGTTGGAAAATTGCTGATGGGGATTACAATGAATGGGCTGAGTTTCCTGGATCATGGGGCTTCGGCTTATGCTGTCGAAAATTAAATCTTAGTTATAATTTAAATATGTGAAAAAAATCAGAGAAAATTTTCTCACTCACTAGTCGTTCACTCCCCCTCGTTTTGCTTCGGTTTTATCGCGCTCGTTCTCAACTCCGATAAAAGCTGGTCGTTTTCCACTCGCGCAAAACTCGCAAAACTCAGTCGTTCGCTGAATCGCTCGTTGAGGAAATTTTCTCTGATTTTTTATTTACATTTATGGAAATGATAACTATTTACACAGTACCTAGATTACGCTTCAGTATGTACGACACAGCGCAAGGGTAAGCAGTGTGTTTTTTTATCACAAACTACAATAAAGGGACTCTGGCTATTTTTTCTCGACCAGCGATTGTTAGCGGGCGAGACAAAATAGCAGAGTCCCTTTTCATAACCTCCCCCCAAAAACACATGCTTACCCGTATTTTCTTTATTTCATATTATGGTAATTACAAATCTGAATCGCCGCACCATTTTCCATCACGGAAAATCCATGTTTTACGTAGAACGGCACATTATTTTTATCTTCCGGCATTCCTTCGATATACATGAAATCTTTGTATTTTTCTTTGATATACTCGATCATTTTTCCTGCAATACCCATTCCCTGATAATCCGGGTGCACCAGTACATAATGAATCTGAGCCAGCATTGCTGTATCGTCCAGTACCCTTGCCAGACCGACAAGTTTCTCATCATCCCAGACAGTCAGTACCATGGAGGAATTCATAAGTGCCTTGTATAAACGCTCCGGGTGATTTCCGGAAACCCAGTTCACAGATAAAAATAACTGCTGCACCTGTTCTTTTATAAATTTCTTTTCTTCTGTATATGTAAGCATGTTTTTGTCTCCTTATCAGCTTCTCTATGTTCTTATTATCTGTGGTGGTCACACTTTTGACATTGTACCATTTCATTTTCATTATCTTCCTTATAAAATACATCTGACCACTGGCAGATACTCTGCAGGATTGGCACAACTGATTTTCCTTTTTCTGTCAATGAGTACTCCACACGTGGCGGAATCTCGTCATAGGATTTTCGGTCAACGATCCCATCTTCCATCAGATCTTTTAAAGTTGCCGCCAGCACAGCATCTGTAATATTGTACATTTCTTTCCGCAGCTCGCTGTAGCGCAACCGTTCATTCGCCGATAATACACAGATAATGCGGGATTTCCATTTGCCGCCAAAAATCGCCAGCCCATATTCCAACGGACATCGAATGTCATCCTCTAATTTTTTCTTATATTTTGCCATACAAAAATCACCTTCAAGCTATCGTTTTTTTCATTATAGCTTGAAGGTAATCATTTTTGAAGTTACTATGAAATTTATTAGTAGCTTTTACCTAGTAAAATTTTTATTAGAGTTCTTTCTTATTATCTGCACCCGGTGTAGTAACGATCACTTTGGAAGGAGTGATGATAAGTGCTCCTTTCGCAGTAGCTGCACCCTTGAACATTTCTTCTACCATTGCTTTGAATGTATCAACAACTGCTCCTTCTGTTACATACTCTGCAGTTCCTTTGATCTGATATCCTTCCAGATTCTG
>CAVEOS010000029.1:21753-29403 GCA_963617435.1 Lachnospiraceae bacterium | reverse complement strand
CGTAAGGCCTGTTTATAATAGTCGGGCAGCTGTGTGATTTTGTCAAAGCTATTACTTAACCCTGCATACAAGTCATATTTTGTGCATATTTCCTGAAACTTTTTGCTGATTGCAACAGGAAGAACCTCGTATGGCTGGGCATAAGGGATAAATACAATTTCTCCATCGTAAATAATAGATGTACTGTCTGGAAGGATTGATTCAAACAGATTTCGAATATGTGAAATATTGACAGCAGAAGAACTTCGCGCTGTCTCAATTACAATACAGTAGAGGCGGGAAGTAAAGTAATGCTCAATGTATTGAAATTGTTTATTTTTATCAGATAAAACAGCTAATTTCCCATCAAGTAAATCTTTCAAAAAGTATTCATATTGAAATCCACGGTTATTTCGAATAAAGGTGTCATTTTTTAATTTCTGATCAATTCCATGTGCCAATAAAACCAACATTTTTTTATCATTCTCTGTAATCGGGCGATTGAGTGCAGTAATAACGATATGTCCAATATTTTTTTCCGGATTGATGGAAAATATCAATTGATCGTATCCGATTTCCGGATGATGAACCATGACCGGAACCGGACTTTTTTGAACTTTTTGATGAATGTGATTTAAATGGTTCAAAAGATCGATTTCGTCATCCTGTAATCCTTTCTGATCAAAAATCTTTTTGCCGATGTCAACTTTTACGATTTCATCATTGGATGCACCAAGCAGGTCATAGTTTGCATCAAAAACGGCAATCGGGTTCTGAAAGGCAGGATAAATCTGGTCAATGATTTTTTGAATATTGTAGTCAAAAAACAATCCCTCCAATAGTGTTTCGGCAAAAAGACCGGCGCCAAAGTGTGTTTCCAGATACTGATAAATTTTCTGACTTACGAAATGAAAATCATTATGTTGGATAAACACAATCGGATAGGTACTTTTTTCTAACTGTTTCTGTTCTGTTTCCGTCAACATATCATTTTTTACAAGAATCAGATTTATTGGAATATTGGATTGCAGGTTCAGGATATTTTCAAAGGAATTTGTCAGATAAACACAATGCTCTGAAAACTCTTTTTGTTCGGGACTGAAAAGCTGAAAACCTGAAATACAGGGAATATCTTCTGTATGGAAGGTCAAAACAGGTTCTTTTTTGAATAAATGAGCGAGTTGAATCAGTGAAATAAACATATTTTACATCTCCTTTCTCCGGTAAATATTATTTATTATAGCTTATTTGCAATCGTTTTTGTAAAAAAATAACAAAAGTCATGGCAAAATTGTAAAAATGGGATAACAGAAAGGAAAATCCGTACTGTTAAAATAAATTTATGGAAATGAAATAAGTAAGTTTAGCAGGAGGAGAAGCGAATGATAGTAGAAAATCATGGACAGCAGCAAAGTATGAAATTTATTGTTGATACAGAAAAATGCTGTGGATGCAAACGGTGCATCCGTCGCTGCATGGAAAATGTATGGCAGTGGGACAAGGAAAATGGATATGCATATCCGAAATATCCGGATGAATGTGTATTGTGTCTGCAATGTGAAATGGATTGCCTGAATGGTGCGATTGATATTTATCCGATAGCTACTTTACAGGTGGATCCGTTGGAGTACAGTGCAAAAGAAGCCGTAGAACGTGCTGGGAAAGGAGAATAATAAGATGTCTGATATTCAAAAGTATGGTGAATTATATACATCCGATATCCTGATTGTTGGAGGCGGTGTAGGCGGGCTTACAGCAGCGATTGAAATCAAAGAAAAAGATCCGGGATTGAATGTATTGGTGATTGATAAGGGAACCATCGGATGGAGTGGACAGGGTACAAAAGCCGGAAATGGTATTCGTGCCCTGAGAAAAGAGCCGGATGCATTGATCAAAGCGATGATGTATCAGGTACATGCACATACAGAATACCTGAATGATCAGGAGTTTCTGATGAAATACCTGGAAGTACAGAGAGATAATGTGGAGATTATTCAGAAATATGGTGTGAAAACATCGGTAGATGCAGACGGAAATGTTACCTATTTTGATATGGTTCCGGGCATGGACTGTGCGGGTGTTGAAATTAACATTAACGCTTCCCTGCGTAAATACGCATTGAAAATCGGGGTTCGTTTATTGTCCCGTGTCAATGTATTTGAATTACTGACCAGCGCGTCCGGACGGGTAATCGGTGCCATTGGTTTTGATATGGACGAAGGAAAGTGCAAAATTTTCCAGGCAAAGGAAGTAGGGCTGGCAACACAGGGATGTCATTTCAAGAAGATTGGTCTGGAGTTTATGGGTTATGGAACCGGTGTCGGCGCTGCATACCGTGTTGGTGCTGTGATGGCAAACACAGAGTTTTCCACACAGACGGATGTTGTATTTAAGAAAACAAATACACCAATCTATGGCGGATTTAATTTGGTTTACAATCAGAAGGGAGAAAACGTCACAAGAAAATACTGTGGTCCGAATCCGATTTATGAAGTATCTACAGAATTGGTTATGGGAATGCAGAAAGAAATTGAACTTGGAAATGGTCCGCTCTGGTGTGATCTGGAACATCCGGATGAAATACGTGCGATTTTTGGTGGTCAGGGACATACACTGATCATGCGAATGCTGGATGACAAGATGAAATGGGAGGAGCATGTATTTAAGAAAACCATGCGCTCCTTTGGCGATGTAGGACTGACACCGGAAATGACTATTAAAATGGTACTTCAGGTGGAGCCAATCAAGGTTGATACCGATTATAAGACAAATGTAGAAGGTTTGTGGGCAATCGGAAAGATCACCGGTCAGGGCTGTGGCTATTTTGGATGGACCAGAGGAGATGGCCTGGGAAATGGTACCACATCCGCAATTATGGCGGCACCAAGTATGGTTGCCTATGCTCAGACCCATGAGATGGAGAAACTTGATCTGGATCAGGTTGCTGCATTAAAGGAAAAAATTTACGCTCCGTTACATCGAAACAGTGAGCATAAACCGAAAGAAATTTTTGACCGCATTGAGCGCTATATTTTCCAGACGGACAAAATGATCATCAAGACAGACGAGAGCATTCAGAGCTGTCTGGATGAGGTAGAGGAAATGAAAAAACTGATTCCACAGCTGACAGCAGATGATCCGCATACACTGGCAAAATGTCTGGAAGCAGCAGATACGGTACTTTGTCTGGAAATGGTATTCCGTGCTGCGAGAGAAAGAAAAGAGTCCAGAGGTCAGATGTATCCGCATTATCGTGTGGAATACCCAAATATGGATAATGAGCACGGCTTGTACTGGCTGAATCTGAAACAGGGAAAAGATGGCGAAATGGAAGTTTACAAAGAAGAGATTCCATTGTGGAAATATCCGATCCGCCCACAGGGATATCAGATTCCGGAAGGACATAAAGAAGAGTTTTATGTGGAGGGAAATCCACTGACAGAGCCATTTATAGAGGCACAGAAAGCAATGGCAGCAGCTATGCAGCAGAAGTAAAGGGGGATGAGAAGGATGATTTCAATAACAATTGATGGAACTGAATATAAAGTGAAGAAAGGTATTACCATTCTGGCAGTTTCCTTTGAAACCCAGAAGCTGGCGCAGGAACCGTTTCAGGTGAAAATTCCAACATTATATTATCTGAAAAATGTCATGGATATTGATGAAAGTGGTGTCTGTGTGGTGGAAGTTGATGGCAAACTGGTAAATGCATCCACTACAAGGGTGCGGGAAGGAATGGCAATCAGCACAAAAACAGAACAGGTAATGAATGCACGCAAAGAGGCATTGAAAAAGATTTTGGCACAGCATCACAAAGACTGTATTCATTGTCTGAGAAATACAAGCTGTGAACTGCAAAATCTGTTACATGAGTATGAATTGACAGATGAACCATCCTTAAAAGAAGCAGATTTGCAGGAAATTGATGAGACATCTGTGGTACTTGTCCGGGATAACAATAAATGTATTAAATGTAAGCGATGCATTAATGTATGCGCAAAGATGCAGGCAGTATCTGCAATTGTCTGTACTGGAAGCGGACTGGATGCTCAGATTCAGCCGGCATCTCCAAAAGGACTTGCTACAGCCAGCTGTGTAAACTGTGGTCAGTGTGTGGCAGTTTGTCCGGTAGGTGCTTTGACTGAAAAAAATCAGGTTGCGGAAGTGAAACGTGCGTTGGATGATCCTGAAAAGTACGTGATCTTTCAGGTTGCTCCGGCAGTACGGGCAGCACTTGGAGAGGGATATGAATTCCCGATTGGTGTGGATGTAGAAGGAAGAATTGCAGAAGCATTGAGACGTCTGGGCGTAGATAAAGTATTTGATACAAAATTTGGTGCAGATCTCACAATTATGGAAGAATCTCACGAACTGATGGAGCGTATGTCTGAGGATGGTGTTCTTCCAATGATTACATCCTGTTGTCCGGGATGGATCAAATATGCAGAACATTTTTATCCGGATATGCTGGAAAATATTTCATCCTGTAAATCTCCACATCAGATGCAGGGAGCCATCGTGAAGAGCTATTTTGCCGAGAAAGAACATATTGAGAAAGAAAATATTGTTATGGTAAGCGTTATGCCTTGCGTTGGCAAGAAATTTGAGATAACCAGAGCGTTTGAAAGTGGAGCAGGTGTCCCGGACGTGGATATTTCTATCACAACAAATGAACTGGTAAAACTGCTGAAAGATGCAGATATTCAACTTGAAGCTATGGATCCGGATACCGAATATGACAATCCACTTGGAATGGGAAGTGGTGCAGGTGTTATTTTCGGTGCTTTCGGTGGGGTAATGGAAGCAGCACTGCGTACAGCGGCAGAAAAAATGACAGGAACAACACTGGAGACTCTTGAATTTACAGCAGTTCGCGGCATGCATGGAGTGAAAGATGCTACGGTGAAGATTGGAGATAAAGAACTGCATGTGGCTGCCGTTTCTGGTCTGGCAAATGCAAATATGCTTTTAAATCGGATCAAATCAGGGGAAGCAGATTATCAGTTTGTTGAGGTTATGGCCTGCCCGGGCGGATGTGTAAATGGCGGTGGTCAGCCGCATCAGGACGGATTTACTCATGCATTGCAGAATATTCCGGCAGAGAGAGCAGCGGCATTATATGAAAATGATAAGCATGCGGTAGTTCGAAAATCACATGAAAATCCGTATATTAAAACTTTATATCAGGAGTATTTAGAAGAGCCGGGCAGTGGACGTGCACATGAGTTACTTCATACAAAGTATGTCGTTCGCTAAGAAGAAAAGAAGGGAAGTTTAATCAGATATGGAAAAACAGTATAAAGAATTTAAAGAGTATAATCCACCAGCATTATATCATGGTATGAAACGCATGAAAGATGTTTATGTGGAAATGCGGGATGGTGTAAAACTCTGTATTGATATTAATATTCCGGATGGAGAAGGTCCGTTTCCGGCACTTTTATCTATGGGACAGCATAATAAAGATTTACTGGATGCAGATTATACCGCAAGTATGCCTTCTCAGCCGAGCTGGTCACATTTCTGGTTTGGAAATCTTGAATGTGGAGATACAAAGTATATTACCAGCAGAGGCTATGTCCATGTAATCGCTCAGGCGAGAGGGGCAGGTAAATCCGGTGAAGGTACACCGATGGAAGCGCTGTGGGATCATTATGATCTGATTGAGTGGATGGCAGAGCAGGACTGGTGTGATGGCAATATCGGAATGGTTGGACTTTCCAATTTCGGTGCAAATCAGCTAATGGCTGCTGCGGCTCAACCACCACATTTAAAAGCGATTTTTCCCCAGGATCCGGGCTGGTGCTATGGATTCTTCCGCGAAATGAACCTGGGTGGTGTGTTAAATACGTTGTTTTATCATCTGGATCATATGAGTGTGGATCATATGGCAATCGGGATTCCACAGAATCTGCCGGAGCCAATGGAAACGTTATGGAAGCAGGCGATGGAAAATCCGGATTATAAAATGTATAAAAACTTTTATAATCTGCTGACGCTCAAGGGACAGAAAAATCCGCTTGGAATGACATTTCCGTTTCTGTTGTATCCTTATGACAGACCAGACGAATATAAGCCGATGGCTGAGCAGAAAATTAACAATATAAAAATCCCGGTATATACTGGATCTGGGCAGTATGCGATTGATTATCATTTTCACTGGCAGGGGGCACAGAACTGGTATGGTGCATTAAAAGATGTTCCGAAAAAATTATCACTGGGTGGACCGGCGCATCAGGAACGTCCGTTCCATCAGCTGGAGCTTCATAAAGAAATGATGAAATGGTACGATTACTGGCTGAAAGGCATTGATACTGGAATCATGGATGAACCGCCGGTTCGTTACTGGGTAACAGGAGAAAATAAATGGCGTTATGCATCGAATTGGCCAGTCCCGGAGACACAGTGGACGCCATTGTATCTGGAATGCTGGGAGAGACTTCGTTGGGATAAAATTGATCCGGATGCTTTTGACGGAGCAAATACACCGGATACCTTTGTACAGATGCCGCCAACACTTACCAATGATATTCAGAAACTGCGTTATATGACAGAACCGCTGGCAGAAGACGTTACGATTGCCGGACCGATTTCTGCAACGTTCTGGGCATCTATTGATGATGACGATACTAACTGGTTTGTTACATTAAAAGATCTTGGACCGTGCGCATATGACAGAACCGGAAGAAAAGGAGAGACAGAGCTGCCTGAGTTAGAAGAGAGATATCTGACGAAAGGTATGCTGAAAGCTTCCATGAGAGAACTGGATGAAGAGTTGTCTACACCATACAAACCATGGCATAAACTTACAAAAGAGGCAGAGAAGAAAGTTGTGCCGGGTGAGATTAATGAGTACAATGTGGAGGTTATGAGTGTTTGCCATACCTTCAAAGTAGGACACCGTATCTGCGTGGAGATTTCTTGTCTGGATCTCCCGGATGGAGCAAACTGCGTGGCTGATACAGAGTATATTCCATACCATATTTGCAGAAATGCGACGGTACGGCATGATATTTACCGTGATGGAACACATCCATCCCATATTTTACTGCCGATTATTGCGGATAAATAAGTTGACCAGGTGGTATCCTTCTGCCTGGAGCATCACACCATGGCAGATGACGTCATGATCATTCTTGGGGACTCCGGCATCAATTACTGGCTGAGTCCGAAAGATGAAAAACTGAAAGAACGTGTGGTCAGAATCTCAGTTACGTGTTTTTGCATACATGGCAATCAATGAAGGCCGGCCATGGAAATTCGGATTATGTTTGAGGATTTTGATGAGATATGCATGGAAAAATAATGTCAGCTGTGAGAGGTATCATATTTTTATAGCAGATGATAACGGGTTTAATGGCTTAAGGTGTCGTATTATAGCAGTGAAATATATCACAGTTTTATAGTAGATGACAAGAAAAATATGTTATCGAATAAGAAAGGGCAGGAAACTTTTTTCTATAAGAGAAGAAAGTATCCCGCTCTTTTTTTGTTTGCCTATAAAAAATCTATTTTTCCGGTTCGTGTTGCTTCCGGTACTGTCTTGGTGTCATTCCCACATTTTTCAAAAACAGCCGGTTGAAGTTATTGATATCAGAAAAACCGGATTCTTCCGCAATGACAGAGATTGGCAATGGCGTATGTATCAGCATAAATTTTGCGTTCAGAATC
>CAVEOS010000029.1:0-21743 GCA_963617435.1 Lachnospiraceae bacterium | reverse complement strand
ATCCGCATGGATATCAGATATTGAATGGGTGTTGTTCCCATATATTTCTTAAATTCTCTGGTCAGATGATATTTACTCACATTTGCAAAATCAGCAAGAAAATCCAGTGTAATATCAGAGGCATAATTGTGCCGCATATATTTGGAAAGATACGTGATGGTTTCCGGAACCTTTACCCGGTCGTTATGTCCGCTCATTGCCTTCAAAAGCAGAAGGTAGGTGACAATATCACAGATCGTGGTGGAAAGCTGCAGATCTTTATAAACCTGAAAATATTCCCAGATATTTAACAGATTTTCGATGTGGGAGTGATAATTGCCATCCACTGCATCGTGAAATGTCACGTCTCCATAGGAGGCATATTCTTTAAAAAGCTTTTCTGAGATGGAACCGTTGAAATGAAGAACGGAATGCTCCCAGATCCCGTTTTTTGTCTGGTAGAAATGCGGTTTTTGGCAATCAATAAAAAATCCGCATCCAGGACCAATCGTATAGGAATTCCCCTCGTACACCAGATACCCTTCCCCTGAATATGTAAAGACAATTTCATAGGAATCATAATTTTCACGTTGTGTGTAATAATTTGCTCCGCATTCAAACATACAGAAGAGCTGTGGATAAAAATAATGTTCCGGATCTTCCGGCGCGTCGGAATCCGGAAACAGAATACGAATCCGACCGTCCAGGTTAAATTTATGGGACAATTGCTCCTGGACATGGTGAAGTGATTGCTGAGAGTGATCGTCATTATTTTCTTCAATTTTGTTAATGATATTATGAGGTGTTAATATATTGTATTTATTTTCTATAAAATGTATTTTCTCGAACATAGCAATTTAATATGATTTATAGGCAATTTTATTGGTTGTTACGGCAATTCTAACATAATATGATATGAATATCAAGAAAAGGAGGAAGGCATAGAATGGATGAGACAATGAGAAATATAGTAGATTCTGTGAAAGCGGATATGTTAAAAAACATTGAGCAGATCAGAAAGCTGGAGGCAGTAGTTCCCGTTTCCGGAACACGCTACGAGCTTCCGCTGAAAGGTAGGACAATCAATATTGTTTACTATTCTGCAAAAAAAGAGAATGCGCCGTTGATCCTTGGTTTTCACGGTGGTGGATTTTTGTTTGGCGGAGCTGCTATGGATGACGCGATGTGGAGTGCTGTATCTGAGCAGCTGGGTGTAAATATCGCTTCGGTAGGTTATCGTATGACGCCGGAGTATATGTGGCCGTCACCGATAGAGGATGCATATGATGTTGCCGTATATATGGTGGAACATGCAGATGAATTTGGGTTTGATGCATCTAAGGTATCAGTTATGGGATGCAGTGCAGGAGCAAATATTGCTGCGGCAGTGTCGCTGTATGCAAAAGAACATGGATATATAAAATTTGATCATCAGATTTTAATCTATCCGGAGGTTGACTGTGCAACAGACCCGGCAGAAAAGCAACAGGGAAGCATGGATCTGCCGATGTTTTATGTATTTAATGAATTGTATGTTAAACCGGAAGATGCAGCAAACAAGCTGTGCTCACCGATTATGGCAACGGAAGAAGAACTGAGAGGCTTACCAACTGCGATCGTTTGTGTGGCTGACAATGATACGTTGAAAGAAGAAGGACGGACTTATGCGGAAAAACTTAAGTCAGCGGGAAATACAGTTTTTCTTGCAGAACCGGAGCCGGATATGCCACATGGATATTTTGAGTATGGATTTGGAACAGGTATGGGACAGGATTTTCTGGATGAATCTATTAAAAAACAGATTGCAGATGGTTCTGTTTCAAAGTGTGCAGAGCATAGCCTGAAATTTATCGCAGAACATTTTTATAAGTCATGAAAATGAATGGAGGAAGCATGAAGTTATGGAGAAAGTAAGAAAGAGTACAAAATTCAGTATTATGTTTGGTTTGCTGGGTCAGTCGTTGCTGACCGGTCTGGTAGCGGGATATATTACATATTTCGGAACCGATATTGTAGGAGTATCTGCCCTGGCCATGGGTAACATCCTTTTGATCTCCCGTATTTTTGACGGCGTGACAGATTTGATAATGGGAGCTGTCATTGACAAAACAAAGAGTAAAAAAGGTAAGGCAAGACCTTGGATTTTAAGGGCGATGATCCCGTTTGCATTATTTACGATCTTACTGTTTGCAATTCCGGGAGGATTTGGTTCAGGTGCAAAGATTGCATGGATTTTTGTAATGTATAACCTTTATGCCATCGCATATACCGCACTTGGATGTGCAATGAACACCTTAAACATCCGTCTGACAAGAAATGAGAAAGAGATCAACTCACTTTCCACATTCATGATGTTTGGTATGATCCTTGGTAATGTTGTGATCAATGCATCAGCAGTTGGTATTCTTACCGCGTTGAGTGGTGGAAGTTCAAACTACACACAGAGTGCATTCGTTATCATGACTGTCATTTTAAGTGTCGTATGTTTACTTGGAAGTATTTTAACCTATGCAACAACGAAAGAAATTCCGGACGAAGAAAACAGAATTCAGGAAAAAGGTTCCACATGGAAAAGTGTGGCGGCACTTCTGAAAAATAAATACTGGATGATGCAGCTTCTGAATACAGTCTGCATTTATCTTGGGCTGAACTGCCGTCTGGCTGCTATGATTTATTATGGATTGTATGTGCTTGGAAATCCGGGTCTGATTCCGATTCTGGTTATCGCAGACAATGTGCCGTCACTGATCGCTATGCCAATCGCACTTGGAATCAGTAATAAAATAGGCAAGCGAAAAGCAACACTGATCGGCTTGTGCTGTACCATGGTTGGATTTGCACTGATGTTCCTGAATATTCATAACTTACCAATTTTTATTCTCGGTCTTGTGATCAAAGGAATCTGTTTTGCACCGGGGCAGGGAGCAGGAAATGCATTTGTTGCAGATTGCGCACTTTACGGAGAGTGGAAATTTGGTGTAAAGTCAGAAGGTATGGCATACAGCGCCATAAGTTTTGCTAACAAAGTAAGCAGTGGACTTGCAGGCGTGTTAGTAGGCTGGGTTCTTGGCATGACCGGTTATGTTGCAAATGCAGCAACTCAGACACCGACTGCCACAAACGGTATCATTTTCCTGTACATCGGAGTGACATTTATCTGTACCATCGTTCAGATCATCATCTTTGCACTTTATAACCTGGATGGAAAAATGCCGGAGATCCGCAGCGCATTAGCTGCAAAGAGTGCAGAACAGTAAAAAGAAGCAGTAGTAAAACGTAGAAAAGGATATCATTATGAAACTGGAACAGTTAAAAATTTCAGGAATTTATGAACCGATTGGTTATCACTTGGAAAAACCGGTGTTATCCTGGAAAGTGACAGAAGCAAAAGGACAGCGGCCGGTTTACACATCCATTGATGTGACAGCACATGGGGATGGAGAAAATATACTTTTTCACAGAGAAGAAGCTGATCTGAAATGGGAGGGGACAGGGCTTGACCTTGTCCTTTCTCCGAGAACAAAATATAACGTAAAAGTTCTGGTGCAGGATGAATGTGGAGAAGAAGCGTGTGGCTTCACATCATTTGAAACAGGAAAAATGCAGGAGAATTGGGAGGCGCAGTGGATTGGAACAGCTGAAACTGACAGTTATCCAGTGTTTCGAAAAGAGTTTTCTGCTGCGGATATCAGAACCGGCAGATTATACATTGCAGGGCTTGGATTATATGAAGCTTATTTAAACGGGGAAAAAATCGGAGCGGAATATCTGACACCGTATTACAATGATTATTCCGAGTTCGTACAGGTGCAGACCTATGATGTGTCTGCGCTTCTGAAAGAAGAAAATACCCTGGATGTTTATCTGGGAAAAGGATGGTACAGTTCCAGATTTGGTATGGCATCCCAGTGCAGTTTTACGGATTATCGGTTAATTGCGGAATTGCATATCGTGCATAACAATGGCGAGGAAATGGTTGTAGGTACGGACACTTCCTGGAAGTATGCCACATCTCATATCAAAAACAGTGGTATTTATGATGGGGAAGTGATAGATGACCGTATTTCACTGGAAAATGCCGAGTGGAAACCGGCGATTCTGGTTAGCGCAGAGATTGGACAGCTGACAGACCGTTACAGCCTCCCGGTTGTGAAAAAACAGGAACTGCAGGTGCAGGAAGTAATAACTGCTGAGGATGGATCCGTAATTCTGGATTTTGGTCAGAACATGGCAGGTTGGGTTGTATTTCAGTCATCTCTGAAAGAAGGAGAACAGATTCATCTGGAGTTTGCGGAAGTATTGCAAAATAGCCAGTTTTACAATGAAAATTATAGAACGGCAACAGGTGGATTTACTTATATCAGCGATGGAACAGGCAAGCTGGTTCGCCCGCATTTTACCTATTTTGGATTCCGTTATGTGAAAGTCGGCGGAACGACGGAAAAGATAGATCCGAAAGATTTTTCCGCATGGGTGTTGTACTCAGACCTTGAGAGTACCGGGTATCTGGAGACGGATGATAAAAAAATAAACCGGTTATTTCAGAATTGCGTCTGGGGACAGAAGAGTAATTTCCTGGATATTCCATCGGATTGCCCGCAGAGGGATGAACGTCTGGCCTGGACCGGAGATGCACAGATTTTTGCGCCGACAGCTTCCTACAATATGGATACCAAAGCATTTTACCGCAAATTTATGTGGATGATGCGAACGGCGCAGATGCACCGGGGCGGCGGTATGCCGGCTTATGTTCCGGAAAGTTTCATTTTATGTGATTCTGCTGCAGGCTGGGGGGATGCCGCAACGATTCTGCCTTCCGTCATGTGGGAGCATTATCAGGATCAGGAATTACTGCAGGAATGTTACCCGATGATGAAGGACTGGGTGGATTACGTCGGCAGTCAGATCGAAAAAACATGTGGCCGGAAATATGGTCTCTGGACGGAGGGATTTCAGTTTGGAGACTGGCTGGCACTGGATGGATTCAGTGAACAGGAGTTCAAGGGAAGCACGCCGGATGAATATATGGCCAGCATGTATTATTATAACAGTCTGAAGCTGCTGCGGAAGGCTGCGCAGATTCTGGAAAAATCGGAATACACCAAGTATCTGGAACTGGAAGAAAATCAGAAACAATGCCTGCTGGATGAGTATTTTTCCCCAAAGGGTCATCTGACGATAAATACACAGACGGCCTATGTGCTGGCGGTAAATTTTGAGGTATACCGTGCTTATGACGTGCTGGTTGCTGATTTTGTAAAGCAGCTGAGGCGGGATAAGTACAAGATTCGTGGTGGATTTGCCGGTGGACCGATCCTCTGCCAGACACTTGCAAAGTGTGGAAAAGGAGATCTCGCTTACCATTTTTTGCGAAATGAAGATTATCCGGGCTGGCTGTATGAGGTAAATCAGGGAGCAACGACCATCTGGGAGCGTTGGAATTCCATTTTGCCGGATGGCAGCATGAATCCGATGGGAATGAACAGTCTGAATCATTATGCGTATGGTAGCGTGTGTGAATTCATGTACAAATATATGGCGGGTATCCGTCCGGGAAAAAATGGATTCCGTCATGCTGAGATCGCACCTGTGATCAGTCCGTTTTTACGACATGTCAGGGCACAGTATGATTCCATTTCCGGAAAATATGAAGTGGAATATCAGCTGTTGGACAGCGGTGAGATCGCAATCCGGGTGGAAGTTCCATTCGGCTGCAGTGCATCATTGAAATTACCGGGAACAGAGCAGATTCTGGAATTGTCTGCCGGAACGTACTGTAATACATATGTTCCGGAGCAGAATGTGAGATGCCCGTATGACCAGAATGCATTTTTGCAGGATGTATTTCAAAATGAAGAAGCGGAAAATCTGCTCATGACAGAACTTACGCAGGCTGCAATGTACCGCAATCCGGACAATGCGTTCCGTCAGGTGTCGGATCTGTTTGAGCTGATTCCGATGGGTGTGGAACCGCAGAAAATTGGAATGGTAGCAGGACAGCTGGCGCATATAAAGGCCTATTAACAATTCAAAATTTTATAAAAGTGAGCAGGGAAAAACAGCACTTACCGGGAAATGGACCCGGATAAGTGCTGTTTTTGTTTGTAACAGAGACGTTAAGATACAAGTTTTACCTCAAACAATGTGATTCCGTGTGCAGAAATCGTGGCATCCAGAGTCAGCAGTGAGGTGTCATTTTTTCGCTTATAATGCATAAAAGGATAAGAATTTCGCTTCAGCATGTCGACCATTTCCTGTGACAGATGCTGCGGTTTTCCCATCAAAAGCCAGATATCATAAAACGCGCCGTGTTTTCGGTCAAAGGTGTAGGTTTATATACATATGCAATGAGACATCATTGGTTATCATGGAGCAAATTAAGAAGAGCCTGAGCAGAGGTATAGATTTTCTGCTCAGCCTTTTGACATGTAAAAAAATACTTGAATTGTAAAAATAGTTTATATAATAAGCATTGTCTAATTTTTTCGTCGCAGCATCTGCAGCACCCGGTCGATTCGCTGCTGTTCCGCGGGATTTACCCCCTGCCGCAGATGCTGGATAATAAAATCGGTTTCGTCTGTGGTAAAAGAGAGATTCTGATTTCTTGCTTTTGTGACAAAGTTCATAAGAAAGGCCATCATATCCCTGGAAGTATTTGGTTTTTCCTGATTCATGAAATTCATGAGGAAGGCCAGTTTTTCCGGGGAGATGTTCTGAAAGGCCGGATTTTGTGTGAAAAAGTTCTGATCCATAAATAAAGCCTCCTGATAGAGTTGAGTTGGTTGTATTTAAGTAGAGAGAGTCGATTACAAATTTTCATCAGATGTTATATATATGAGTGTTGGGAGTGAATTGTTTCTTCAAAAAGGTAAGATTTTACATGTTTAAGATGCCTGTCACAGATGTAATGTCGAGAATATTTAAAATCATATCGATCTGATCCTGCTCCTGTGGCGTACAGTATTCCCGAAGCACGTTTAAAATCTGGTGGGTACGTTCTGTTGGAGTTTCGTTGGAACAGATCCGCAATTCCTGTGCCTGCATTTCCGGGGCGGCATCAAATAGCTGCATGGTGCGCTGCAGTTCGATCATTCGAACCATCATGGAGACCATGCGCTGCTGCGAGCCATAAAGATAGGGCACAATGGCTTTTAGCATCTGAATCGGTCTGTTTTGAATTAATGTATCCAGTACAGGTGGTGTATGTTCGTTTTCGTGTTCATTCATAGGAGATATCACGTCCATATCTGATGTTTTTTATAAATGTATGAAAAAAGTATGCGATTATGAGTAGAAAGTTACAATCAATGGAAAGAGAAGAAATCGAAGAGAAGGACAAAAATAAAGCGGGCGAAAATAGGTTTATTTCATATAATAATAGGGAATCCATGATGAGATATGGAGGACATAGCATATGGGAAAATTAGTGTATGACGGTAAAAGCGTTTATGAAATAGATGAAGACTGCTTGCGCAAAAAGGAAGAACGGGAACGGCAGAAGGAGATGGAGTGGCAGAGAAAAGAATCTGAAAAGAATGAGAACCGGAGGCGTTGACGCCTCCGGTTCTTGAAATTTAGAAGCAGCCACAGCCGTTTCCATTGTTGTTTCCGCCGCATCCGCCACAGCAGCACAGAAGCAGGATGATCCAGATTGCCTCACTGCAGCTGTTTCCGCCCAGGAAGGAGCCGTTGCCGTTTCCGCATCCGCCGCAGCAGCACAGAAGTAAGATAATCCAGATGATGTTGTTGCATCCGCAACCGTTGTCGTTAGAGCATCCACAGTTTGTAGCAGCTAAATCACTCATGTTGATAGCCTCCAGATTTTTATTTACAATTCATAGTATGTATGCGGCTTGTCAGTGTTTCCTGAAAAAGATGCTCATTTTTTCATGGTGATTTTTATTTTCTGTCAATTTGTTTTGGCCGGATTCTGATTTTTGATAAAAAATTTTACACTTTAACTTGACAAAGTAATGATGAGAATGTATGATTGTATGCAATGAGGTTGATTGCATGCAATCTATTAGATTGTATACGAGTATGTATATAAGGTGAGGAGCGAATAACATGCGTAAAGTAGTAATGAATAAGCATAATAATCTGTTACAGCTGGAAGAGCATTTTTATCAGCTGGTGGACGTAGATGAACCAAATACATTTAGAAATCTGTTTCCATATGAAGAGATTCCGAAAATTGCGTTCAACGACCGAATTGTACCGCATAACATGCCGGACGATATCTGGATCACAGATACCACATTCCGTGACGGACAGCAGTCAAGAGCTCCGTACACTACCGATCAGATCGTAACCATTTATGATTATCTGCACAAACTGGGCGGTCCGAAAGGAATCATCCGCCAGAGTGAGTTTTTCCTGTATAGCAAAAAAGACCGTGATGCAGTTTACAAATGTATGGAACGTGGATATAAGTTCCCGGAGGTTACAAGCTGGATCCGTGCAAGCAAACAGGATTTCGAATTAGTAAAAGACATCGGACTGCGGGAGACCGGTATTCTGGTAAGCTGTTCCGATTATCATATTTTCTACAAAATGAAAATGACCAGACGTGAGGCCATGAACCACTATTTAAGTGTCATCCGTGAGTGCCTGGAGACAGGTATCAGCCCACGCTGCCATCTGGAAGACATCACAAGATCCGATATTTACGGTTTCGTTATTCCGTTCTGTGTGGAACTGATGAAACTGATGGATGAGTACAAAATCCCGATCAAAGTTCGTGCCTGTGATACCATGGGATATGGAGTCAACTTCCCGGGTGCCGTTATTCCACGAAGCGTACCGGGTATCATTTATGGTCTGACAACCCATGCCGGCGTACCGTCTGAACTGATCGAGTGGCATGGACACAACGATTTTTACAAGGCTGTTACAAACTCTACCACAGCATGGCTGTATGGTGCCTGCGGTGTCAACTGTTCACTGTTTGGTATCGGAGAGCGTACCGGTAACACACCGCTGGAGGCTATGGTATTTGAGTATGCACAGTTAAAAGGAACACTGGATGGCATGGATACCACCGTGATCACAGATCTGGTTGATTATTTTGAAAAAGATCTGGATTACACACTTCCGAGCAGAACACCGTTTGCCGGCAAGAACTTCAATGTAACAAGAGCCGGAATCCATGCAGACGGACTGCTGAAAAATGAAGAGATTTACAACATTTTTGATACAGAAAAATTCTTAAAGAGACCGGCGTTGGTATCTATTTCCAACACTTCCGGTCTGGCTGGAATCGCACACTGGATCAACAGCTACTACAGACTGCCGCAGGAGCGTCATCTGGACAAAAACTCAAAGCTGGTTCACAAACTGAAAGACTGGGTAGATGAGCAGTATGACGAAGGCCGTGTAACCGTTCTGACAGACAACGAGCTGGTTGTCAAGATCACAGAGTGCTGCAAGGAGCTGGGAATTATTTTATAACAAGGGGGCAAAAAAGGATGGGAGATAACCATTCGCTCAGTGAGAAAGTATTTCATAAACTGCAGGAGGATATTTTATCCGGGAAATACGCGGTGGATGAGGAACTGAAGGAAAAGACCATTGGAGATGAGCTGGGGGTCAGCCGGACACCGGTGCGCGAGGCGCTGCGCCAGCTGGAACTTCAGGGACTTGTCACGATCACGCCGAACAAGGGCGCGCATGTCACCGGATTTTCCAAAGAAGATTTGAATGATATTTATGAGATACGGTCTGTGATGGAAGGCTTGTGTGCCAAATGGGCAGCGAAAAAAGCCACACCGGAGCAGATTGAAGAACTGGAAGAAATTGTATACCTGACAGAATTTCATGTGTCGAAGGGACACAGTGAGCAGGTATTTGAACTGGATAACAAGTTTCATGAGACCTTATATCAGGCATCGGGAAGCAAGGTGCTGGCAAACGTGCTGACAGATTTTCACAATTATGTGCAACGGGTGCGCAAGATGACATTGAAATCAAAAGAGCGTTCTGAAAAATCGAACGACGAGCACCGCATGATTGCCCAGGCCATTCATGATCATGATCCGGAGAAAGCACAGATGCTGGCAAACCAGCACATTATGAGAACTATTGAAAATATTGATCACTGTGGCTGGGATAATCTGCTGCAGGAATCCCGGAAAGAAAACGAGAAAAGCGGGAATTAAGGATTGGAGGATAATTACCATGGAAAAAATTAAAATGACCACACCTTTAGTTGAGATGGACGGAGACGAAATGACCAGAATTCTCTGGCAGTATATCAAAGACGAGTTATTACTTCCGTTTGTAGATCTGAAAACAGAGTATTATGATCTGGGACTGGAATACAGAAATGAGACAGACGACAAGGTAACCTTCGATTCTGCTTATGCCACACAGAAATACGGCGTAGCTGTAAAATGTGCAACTATTACACCAAATGCAGCCCGCGTAAAAGAGTATAACTTAAAAGAAATGTGGAAGAGCCCGAACGGAACCATCCGTGCAATCCTGGATGGAACCGTATTCCGTACACCGATCAAGGTAAAAGGCATTGAGCCATGCGTAAAGAACTGGAAAAAACCGATCACCATTGCCCGTCATGCTTATGGTGATGTATACAAAGCATCTGAGATGAAGATTCCGGGACCAGGAAAAGTAGAACTGGTTTACACTGCTGAGGACGGAACAGAGGTAAGAGAGTTAGTACATAACTTTACAGGTGCCGGTGTCGTTCAGGGACAGCACAACATCTGCAAATCCATCGAGAGTTTTGCAAGAAGCTGCTTTAATTACGCACTGGATATGAAACAGGATCTCTGGTTTGCAACAAAAGATACGATTTCTAAAAAATATGATCATACATTCAAAGATATTTTCCAGGATATCTATGATGCAGAGTACAAAGAAAAATTCGAGGCAGCAGGCATCGAGTATTTCTATACACTGATCGATGATGCGGTAGCCCGTGTTATGAAAGCTGAGGGCGGATTTATCTGGGCCTGCAAAAACTATGATGGCGATGTTATGAGTGATATGATCTCCTCCGCATGCGGATCTCTGGCTATGATGACTTCCGTACTGGTTTCCCCAAGCGGCGTATACGAGTATGAGGCTGCTCACGGAACTGTTATGAGACACTATTACAAACATCTGGCTGGTGAGGAGACATCCACCAACTCCGTAGCAACTATTTTTGCATGGACCGGTGCATTACGCAAACGTGGCGAGCTTGACAATCTGCCGGAATTAGTAAAATTTGCAGATAATCTGGAAAAAGCTTGTATTGATACAATAGAATCTGGTAAAATGACAAAAGACTTGGCATTAATTACAGAATTAGAGAACCCGGTTGTATTAAACAGCCTTGATTTCATCAAAGCAATCCGTGAGACCCTGGAGAAAATGTACGCATAAACAGAATTGTGTGTGGAAAAATACAGTGTTGGTCTATACGGTAATTCTGCAATTTGCCAAATAAGAATAAAGATTCCTAATTTAGATAGATTTACCCCCAAATGTGAATTTTATCAGGATGGATATTTATTCGATGATGAAAAATGAAACACAGGAATCCTGCGATCTGCAGGATTCCATTTTTAAGGTGAGGAAGAAACATATGATTTTAGCATGTCAAAATATCAGTAAATCATTTGGGGTGGATCCAGTGATCCGAAATGTGAGTTTTCATGTGGAAGATCAGGAAAAAGTGGCAATTGTAGGAATTAACGGTGCCGGAAAATCCACTCTGTTGAAAATTATTGTAGGGGAACTGCCGGCAGATGAAGGTACCGTAACCCTTGCAAAAGGAAAAACGCTGGGCTATCTGGCACAGCATCAGGATATCTCTGATGAGCGGACAATCTATGAGGCGGTTCTGGAAGGAAAACGCCAGCTCATCGATATGGAGCAGAAAATCCGTGAACTGGAAGAAGGAATGCAGTCCGTATCAAAAGAGGATATGGAAGCCTATATGGAAAATTATCATAAGCTGCTGCATGAGTTTGAAGCCAGAGACGGTTATTCTTACCGCAGCGAGGTTTCCGGTGTTTTAAAAGGTCTTGGATTTTCCGAGGATGATTTTGAAAAACGCTGCAACGAGCTGTCCGGTGGACAGAAAACCCGTGTATCCCTGGCGCGCCTGCTGGTGACACATCCGGATATCATTCTGCTGGATGAGCCGACGAACCATTTGGATATTGAATCTATTCAGTGGCTGGAGACATTTTTGCTGAATTATAAGGGTGCCGTTGTGATCGTGGCTCATGACCGTTATTTCCTGGATCGGATCGTGACGAAAGTTGTGGAGATCAGTATGCACAAATCCGCAGTTTATGACGGTAATTATACAGCTTATGCTGCGAAAGCCGCTTTTGCAAGAGAGGAAGCGCTGCGTGCTTATTATAATCAGCAGCGGGAGATCAAGCATCAGGAAGCAGTCATTGAAAAACTGAAATCCTTTAACCGGGAGAAATCCATCAAGCGTGCGGAGAGCCGTGAAAAACAGCTGGCAAAAATGGATGTTCTGGAAAAACCGCAGGAAGAAAAATCCGAGATGCATATGACACTGACACCGTCTATTATCAGTGGAAACGATGTACTGCGGGTAGAAGGTCTGTCAAAGGCCTATGAAAATAAGAAACTGTTTCAGGATATTTCTTTTGAGATTAAACGAGGTGAACGTGTGGCACTGATCGGCCAGAACGGAACCGGAAAGACAACGATTTTGAAAATCCTGAATGAAAAAGTAAATGCAGATGCCGGTTCCTTTACACTTGGAACCAATGTAAAAATCGGATATTACGATCAGGAGCAGCAGGTGCTTCATATGGAAAAAACGCTGATGGAGGAGATTGCGGACGATTATCCGAAATTGACGCAGACACGTATCCGAAACATTCTGGCAGCATTTTTGTTTACCGAGGATGATGTATTCAAGCGCGTCAGTGACTTAAGCGGTGGTGAGCGCGGCCGTCTGTCACTGGCAAAACTGATGCTCTCCGAGGCAAACTTCCTGATCCTGGATGAGCCGACGAACCATTTGGATATCGCTTCCAAGGAGATTCTGGAGTCAGCTCTGAATCGTTATGAGGGAACTGTGCTGTTTGTATCTCATGATCGTTATTTTATTAACCGGACAGCGACCCGTATCCTGAATCTGACGGAGCATAGTCTGGTCAATTACATCGGCAATTATGACTATTATCTGGAGAAAAAAGAGACAAATGAGCGGGCGTATCTGGCTTCTTCTGAGACAGAAGCAGCGGTAAGCACCGAAGAAGTGTCTGAGGGCAAGACAGACTGGCAGTCTCAGAAGGAAGAACAGGCAAAAAAACGTAAGATCCAGAACCGTGTGAAGAAAATTGAAGCTGAAATTGAGTCTCTGGAGGAAAAACTTGCAGAACTGGATGAACAGTTCCAGGATCCTGCAGTGGCTACCAACTCTGCAAAGCTTGGCAAACTGCACAGTGAGCAGGTGAAAGTACAGGAGAAACTGGATCAACTGTATGAAGAATGGGAAGAATTGGCATCGGATTGATAAAAATTTGACAAAAAGAAACGATGTGTATATAATGCCCATAGATAACTGTAGAAAACTACAGACGGTTGGAGGAGTATAGGAACAATGCAAAAGGAAATTTCGCAGGCTGTCATACGACGGATGCCGAGATATTATCGTTATCTGGGAGAATTACTGGATGCGGGAGTGGAAAGAATTTCATCCAATGAGCTCAGTGTCCGCATGAAAGTGACAGCATCACAGATTCGTCAGGATCTGAATAATTTTGGTGGTTTTGGCCAGCAGGGATATGGATATAATGTACAGTATCTGTATGAAGAGATTGGAAAAATCCTCGGTCTTGACCGACAGCACAATATCATCGTTGTCGGAGCCGGTAATATGGGACAGGCGCTGGCAAATTATGTAAAATTTGAGAAACGTGGATTTGTTATCACAGGATTGTTTGATGTCAATCCGGCACTGGCGGGTCTGTCCGTCCGCGGCATCGAGATACATATGATGGATGAACTTCCGGAGTTTTTAAAGACACAGCGTGTCGACATCGCTGTTCTGACCCTTCCGAAGGAGAAGGCAGAGCAGGCCGCAGAAAAGCTGGTAGAGCTTGGAATTCATGCTATCTGGAATTTTGCACATCTGGATCTGGAGCTTCCGGATGATGTAGTAGTTGAAAATGTTCATTTGTCTGACAGCTTAATGCAACTGTCCTATAACATTGTTCGCAGACAGGATGATAAATAAGTAAACATCAATGAGAAGTTAAAAAATGCGCTTTGTTCTATGGGACAGAGCGCATTTTGCTGACCAGGGAAACTCTAATATAAAAAAGATAGGGGTTTCTTGAGTTAGTCGGGATATGGCAGAGGGGAAAATTATATGAAATATATCTTAGACAGTCATGAAATGAAACAGTGTGATGAAAACACCATGCAGCGCCGGGGCATGCTTTCCGCGGTACTGATGGAGCGGGCTGCCCTGGCAGCAGCACAGGAGATCGTCCACCGTTATCCAGATCCGGAGACAAAGGTGCTTGTAGTCTGCGGCGCGGGAAATAACGGAGGTGACGGTATCGCCGTTGCGCGTCTGCTGTTTTTGAAAAAATATCAGGTATCCATCTGTTTTGTGGGAAATCGTGAAAAAATGACCACGCAGACCGCGCACCAGATGCAGATCGCAGAAAATTACGGCGTACCGTTCTGTAATGTCAGCGAGGCCTTTGCTCAGAACTGGGATGTGGTGGCGGACGCCATTTTTGGCATCGGCCTGTGCCGGGAAGTATCGGGGAAATATGCGGATATTCTGGCACAGATGAACGAGAGGAAGGCATATAAAGTGGCAATCGATATCGCTTCCGGTGTGTCTGGAAGTACCGGTCAGGTGCTTGGAATTGCTTTTCGGGCAGACCTGACGGCGACATTTGGATTTGCAAAACGAGGTCAGCTTCTGTATCCGGGAATGGAGTACACCGGGGAACTGAAAGTGGCAGATATCGGAATCAATGAGCAGAGCCTGTTTGAACTGAAACCGCAGATGTGTGTGTTAGAACCAGTAGATCTGAAGCTTCTGCCAAAACGGGAATCTCGTTCCAATAAAGGAAGTTATGGAAAATTGTTAATTTTAGCCGGTTCCGATCAGATGGTAGGAGCTGCTATTTTTGCGGCAAAAGCGGCTTACCGGATGGGATGCGGTCTGGTCCGGGTGGCCACCGTGGAAGAAAACCGCCTGATTTTGCAGGAACAGGTGCCTGAGGCTGTTCTGGCGGTTTACAATGACGGGACAGATGTGGTAGAATTTGTAGAAACACAATTACACTGGGCGGACGCTGTAGTGGCAGGACCAGGCATCAGCCAGTCAGAACTGGCAGAGAGGATGCTACATGAGCTGATCCGACAGGTGAGTATTCCGTGTCTGTGCGATGCAGATGCTCTGAATATATTGGCAAAACATCCGGAATGGTGGAATGAGGTACAGACAGAGATGATCATTACACCGCATCTCGGTGAAATGTCCCGGCTTACGGGACAGCCGATTTCAAAAATTAAGGATGAACTGGTGCAGACGGCAACAGAATTTGCAAAGGAGCATCAGGTAAACGTTGTTTTGAAAGATGCACGGACCGTGACAGTGGGCAAAAATGGCAGCTGTTTTTTGAATCTGAGTGGAAATCACGGCATGGCGACAGCCGGAGCCGGAGATGTGTTAAGCGGTGTGATCGGCACTCTGCTGGCACAGAAACTCGAACCAGAGATGGCAGCACCTCTGGGCGTTTATGTCCATGGACTGGCGGGAGATGCGGCAGTACCGAAATGCGGTCATTATGCAATGATGGCCAGTGATATTGTGGAAGGAATCATAGATGTGTTGCGGAAACAGGAGGACACAAAAGAATGATAGAATATCGCAGAATAAGTGCAGACATTGATTTAGATGCATTGACACATAATTTGGATGAAATACATCGCTGTATCAGCGAGGGCACAAAGATCATTGCCGTTGTGAAGGCAGACGGTTACGGACATGGAGCGGTTCCACTGGCAGAAGTCATGGAAAAACGTGAGGATGTCTGGGGCTATGCAGTAGCCACACCGGAGGAAGCAGAGGAACTTTATACGAATGAGATCAAAAAACCGATTCTGATCCTCGGGTTTACGTTCCCAGAATATGATGAGCAGATCGTAAAAGAAGACCTGCGTCCAGCTGTGTTTTCCCTGATTCGTGCCGAGCAGCTGTCAGAAGAAGCAGTCAGACAGAACAAGATCTGTAAGATTCATATCAAACTGGACACCGGAATGAGCCGTATTGGTTTTCAGGTGACAGAGCAGGCGGCAGATGAGATTGCACAGATCGCGAAGCTGCCGAATATTATGATAGAAGGAATCTTCACTCATTTTTCAAAGGCAGATGAGATAGATAAGACATTTACAAAGAAGCAGGCGGATGCTTATGATCAGATGATCGAGTGGCTGGAGGAACGCCAGGTATCCATTCCGATTCATCATGTATCAAACAGTGCGGGAATCGTGGATCTGCCGCAGTTTAATAAAGATATTGTCCGTGCGGGCATTATTTTATATGGCCTGTGGCCATCCGATGAGGTGCAGAAAGAGAATATCGATCTGCAGCCACTGCTGTCCTTAAAAAGTCATGTGGTTCATGTAAAAGAGCTAGAGCCGGGACGGATCATCAGCTACGGCGGCACTTTTGAAGTGGAAAAACCGATGCGGATCGCAACGGTGCCGGTGGGCTATGCGGACGGTTATCCACGCAGCCTGTCAAACAAAGGTTATGTGCTGATCCACGGAAAACGTGCAGCCATCTGCGGAAGAGTCTGCATGGATCAGATGATGGTGGATGTGACAGATATCGCTGATGTATGTCCGGGGGATGCAGTGACACTGATCGGATGGGACGGTGCCGAGTGCATTACATTAGAAGAACTCGGAGATCTGTCCGGACGGTTTAACTATGAGTTTGCCTGTGATCTGAATAAGCGGATCCCGCGGGTTTATATAAAGCAGAAATAAGTACAGAAAAATTTCTCCGGAAAATAGAATACACACGCTGAAATGAGGGAAGAATGAGAACAACCTGAACAGATGGAGTGTGTAACATGTTGATTCGAAGAGGAGATATTTATTATGCCGATCTGCGTCCAGTGGTGGGATCGGAACAGGGCGGTGTGCGACCGGTGCTGATCATTCAGAATGATATCGGAAACCGGCACAGCCCCACGGTGATCTGTGCGGCCATTACGTCGCGGATGAATAAAGCCAAATTGCCGACACATATTGAACTGAGCGCAGCCCGTTACCATATGGTGAAGGACTCTGTGATCTTACTGGAGCAGCTGCGCACCATTGACAAAGTGCGGTTAAAAGATAAAATCTGTCATCTCGACAGTGAGATTATGGAGAAAGTTGGAAAAGCATTGCGGATCAGTCTGGAACTGTGAAGTACATAGGAGGAGTATGAGATAATGGAGGATGACGGTAGTCCGTTAAATACAATCGGAAAAGGATTTATGAAAATATTTGGAAAAGGGCGGCGCCCGTCCGGCGAAGATCTGACGGAGCAGGAACTCATGTCCATGGTCAATGAAGGTCATGAAAACGGGGTTCTGCAGGAAAGCGAAGCGGAGATGATCAACAATATTTTTACGCTGGATCAGAAAGAAGCGAAAGATATCATGACCCACCGCAAGCAGATCACGGCACTGGACGGAACATGTACGCTGCAGGATGTACTTGCGGAGATTCGCGATATGGGATATTCCCGTTATCCGGTCTATCTGGATGATATTGATAATATTATCGGTATCATACATATCAAAGATATTTTAAATCAGATGCAGGATCCGGTCAACATGGAACTGCAGCTGACGAAGATCAATGATCTGATCCGGCCGGCTTCCTTTATACCGGAGACCCGGAATATTGATGTGCTGTTTAAAAAAATGCAGTCCCAGAAAACCCATATGGTGATCGTGGTGGATGAGTACGGACAGACATTCGGTCTGGTTACTATGGAGGATATTCTTGAGGAGATTGTCGGAAATATTTTTGACGAGCACGATGCGGAGGAAGAGCAGATCGTTGAGGAATCGGACGGAAGTTATATCATTGACGGAATGACAGATTTTGATGAGGTGTGTGAACTTCTTGACATTCAGGGCGAAGAACCGGAGGATTTTGATACTTTAAGCGGCTTTCTGATCTCCAGGATCAATAAGATCCCGGTGAATGGAGAAACGTATCAGGTGGAGGCTTATGGTTATCGGTTTGACGTGCTGATGGTAGAACATAAGGTGATCCGCACCGTTCGTGTGACAAAAGAACCGGAACAGGAAGAGAAACAAGCCTTGTCAGAATAGAGACAGTGTGTTATAATGATTGATAGTTTCGAAAAAAATAAGATAGGGAGAGATAAAGATGTCAGGACATTCAAAGTTTGCAAATATTAAACATAAAAAAGAAAAAAATGATGCTGCAAAAGGAAAAATCTTTACTATTATCGGACGTGAGATTGCAGTAGCAGTAAAAGAGGGAGGCCCGGATCCTGCAAATAACAGCAGACTTCGTGACGTTATCGCAAAAGCAAAAGCAAACAACATGCCAAACGATACCATTGATCGTGGTATCAAAAAAGCTGCTGGAGACGCAAACTCCGTAAACTACGAGTATGTTTCTTATGAAGGATATGGACCGAGCGGTACAGCAATCATCGTTGACGCGCTGACAGACAACAAAAACCGTACAGCAGCAAATGTAAGAAATGCGTTTACAAAAGGAAAAGGAAATGTAGGAACACCGGGTTGTGTATCTTATATGTTTGATAAAAAAGGTCAGATCATCATCGACAAAGAGAACTGTGATATGGACGCAGATGATCTGATGATGGCTGCCTTAGATGCAGGCGCAGAAGATTTCAATGAGGAAGAGGACAGCTTTGAGATCATCACTGATCCAGATTCTTTCAGTGAGGTAAGACAGGCATTAGAAGATGCAGGTATCGAGATGGCAAGCGCAGAGGTTACGATGATCCCTCAGACTTATGTTGAGCTGACAGACGAGCAGGATCTGTACTGCATCAACAAAATCCTTGATCTGCTGGATGCAGATGATGATGTACAGCAGGTATATCACAATTGGGATGAGTAATCTTGCGGAGATTGTTCGAAACTGGATATTGTAAAATAATGGAAGAGATGTCGAGACGGGCGTCTCTTTCTTTTTTTGCAACTGCCCTTTTACAAGAGGGCATTCCTATGGTATAATGATTTTAATAAATTTGAATGCAGACCGGAAGCAATTCCGGAACTAGAGTCAGGGGGTTCAAAATGAAAAAGGTTTTATTTGCTGCTTCAGAATGTGTACCATTTATTAAAACCGGAGGTCTTGCAGATGTATGTGGAGCACTCCCAAAACAGTTTGATAAAAACGAGTGGGACGTTCGTGTTGTAATACCGAATTATTCCTGTATTCCGGAAAAATATCGGAATCAATTCGAATATGTAACGCATTTTTATATGGGAACAGGTCCTTACGTACCGAGCAAATATGTCGGTGTTTTGAAATACGAATTGGATGGAATTACTTATTATTTTATTGACAATCAGGAATATTTCAACTGTTTCCTTCCATATGGAGACATCCGTTACGATATTGAGAAATTTACATTTTTTGATAAAGCGGTATTATCCATGCTTCCACTGATCGGTTTCCAGCCGGATCTGATCCATTGTCATGACTGGCAGGCCGGTCTGATCCCGGTATTTTTGAAAACAGAATTTCAGGGCGATATGTTCTTCTGGGGAATGAAGACTCTCATGACCATCCACAATCTGAAATTCCAGGGTATCTGGGATGTCAAGACTATGATGGGACTGACCGGTTTCCCGAAGGATCTGTTTACACCGGATAAATTGGAGTTCCGGAAAGATGCCAATATGCTGAAGGGCGGACTGGTGTACGCAGATTATATCACAACCGTCAGCGATACTTATGCACAGGAGATTCAGACACCGTACTATGGAGAAGGACTGGATGGTCTGCTTTCTGCCCGCCATTTCGATATGCAGGGTATCGTAAATGGTATTGATTATGATATTTACAATCCGGAGACAGATCCGAAGCTGTTTGTAAATTACAACCGTGACAATTTCCGCAAGAAAAAAGTAGAAAATAAACTGAAATTACAGGAAATGCTTGGTCTGACCGTAGACAAAAAGAAATACATGATCGGACTGATTTCCCGTCTGACAGATCAGAAAGGTCTGGATCTGGTGGATTATGTATTTGAACGGATTCTGGATGATAATACACAGTTTGTTGTGATCGGAACCGGCGAGGAGCGTTACGAAAACATGTTCCGTCATTTTGCGTGGAAATACGGTGACCGCGTTTCTGCAAATATCTGCTATGATTCTGATCTGGCTCAGAAATTATATGCATCCGCAGATGCATTCCTGATGCCGTCCAGATTTGAGCCGTGTGGTCTGACACAGATGATGGCTTTCCGTTATGGAACCGTGCCGATCGTGCGTGAGACTGGTGGACTGAAAGACACCGTAGAGCCATATAACGAGTATGAGAATACCGGCACAGGCTTCTCCTTCACGAATTACAACGGCGAGGATATGCTCAACGTGATCAACTACTCCAAGAAGATATTCTTCGAGCGTAAACGTCAGTGGAATCAGATCGTTGACCGCGGTATGGCAAAAGACTTCTCATGGAAAGTTTCAGCCGGACGTTATCAGGGATTATACAGTTATCTGATCGGACAGAAATAATCTGGCAGGAAAAGTATAGAAAAATGTCCTGCGATAAAAAGTTCTATTAAAAAATAGATTCATGATTTTATAGAAGGAAAATTAAGAAAAAAGATTTAATATGCTCACATTATGAAAAAAGTAGTGTGAGCATATTTTTTGTTTAATTGCACATACTTCTAAAAAATATTGGAGGAATGGTGCAATGTCAGAAAAGAAAGAAGTCAGAGACCAGGAATTAAAGGAGTACGGACAGTTTGAGATGAGTGAGAACCGGCAGCAGCATAAGATCCAGCTGTTGTCTGTAATCGGAGAGGTGGAAGGACATGAATGTCTGTCTGCCAATACGAAAACGACAAAATACGAGCATGTGTTGCCAAAACTGGCAGAAGTGGAGGATGACCGGACCGTGGATGGGCTTCTGGTGCTGCTAAATACCGTGGGCGGAGATGTGGAATCGGGGCTGGCCATTGCGGAGATGATCGCATCGTTAAGTAAGCCGGTGGTGTCCCTGGTGCTTGGAGGTAGCCATTCCATCGGTGTGCCCCTGGCGGTTGCTGCGGATTATTCCTTTATCGTGCCCACGGGAACCATGGTCATTCATCCGGTGCGGATGAGTGGAACCGTGATCGGGGCACCACAGACATACGATTATTTTCAGCAGATGCAGGATCGCATCACAGGATTTATAGCGGCACACAGCCAGACAAACCGGGAACGGATTGAAGAACTGATGCTGAACACCAGTATGCTGACCAAGGATCTCGGCACGATTCTTGTGGGACATCAGGCGGTGGAAGAAGGAATCATCAATGAAGTGGGCGGCATCGGAGATGCCATGCGCAGGCTGCATTTTATGATCAATGAAGGTTGCATTTAAATCTTGAAATCATAAAAAGTGTGTAGAATCCGTTTCAACAGGAATATTTATCCTTTAGATATATAAGAGAATTTTTTTCTATAATTTTGCGAAGGATAATATTTTTGCAAGAAAATTTGAAG
>CAVEOS010000028.1:0-30691 GCA_963617435.1 Lachnospiraceae bacterium | reverse complement strand
ATTATCGCCCATTTCTTCCATTGCCCAGGAAGTATTACCATCATAAGTAAGTGCTACAGATGCTGTTCCGTTTGTAAGATTCTGTTCTGCATTTCCGTAAGCAACTACATTGTCATTGAATTTCTGCAGCCACTCATAAGCTTCTGCAATTTCACTTTCGTCTGTGGAGTTCGGATCATAACCAAGTGCGATCAATGCGATCGGGAACAGATTCCTTGCTCCATCAATCGTTGTAATCTGTCCTTTCAGAGCCGGGTTGATCAGATCATTGTAACTTGTGATCTCAATCGGGCAGGTCTCAGAATTATATACCACATAAATATAGTTCATCAGATATGGGATACAATAATCTCTGGACTCTTCCGGCCAGTAAGATGTATTCAGATTTTTCGTATTGGACAATTTACTCATATCCAGTTTTTCCAGATAATCTCCTGCGATCAGAGATTTCATATAAGCATCACAGGTCATGATCAAATCATATTCCTGGCCGCCTCCTGCAGTTAATTTTGTGATCGCATCTGCATTATCACTCATATAGGAAAGATTTACTTTGCAGTTATTCTCTTTTTCAAATGTCTGGATCAGATCATCGGAAATGTACTGCTGCCACATGTAGATATTCAATTCATCTCCGCTTCCCCCTGCTGATGCAGATTCTGTCGGTGCACTGCCACCGTCTGTCCCCTTACTGTCTGTTGTCCCACTGTTTCCACAGGCTGTCAGCCCCATCGCCAGTGCAGCCACTAAAATGGCCGAAATAAGTTTCTTTTTCATACTTTTACCTCCTTCTCAGCATTTCTTTTTCTGAGTTTCTGAATCATATTATTCAAAACCATCGCCACAACGATGACCAGAATCATAATTGTTGTCAATGCGTTGACATCAGGTGTAATACCACTCTTGTTCATGGAAAGGATCAGAACCGGAAGGGTTGACTGTTTTGCACCTGCCAGCATGTTACTCATTACGACATCATCAATTGACAATGTGAATGAGAGAAATGCTGCACTCATAACACCAGGCATAATACTTGGTAATGTCACCTTCAAAAATGTCTGCACACGGTTTGCACCGAGGTCCATAGATGCCTCTTCCAGACTGTCCCCATCTCCACTGATACGTCCCTTGATTGTTACAACTGCATAAGGAATACAGAATGTACAATGTCCAATCAGGATTGTTCCCATGCCGAGACTTATACCTATATTCATAAAGATGATCAGCAGAGCAACTGCCATAACAATTTCCGGTACAATGATCGGTATGTAAAGCATGTTGTTCACCAGTTTTTTCATCTTAAATTCATATCGTTTCAGGCCCAGCGCACCGATTGTTCCGATCAATACGGAAATTACCGTACTCAATACTGCGATAATCAATGAATACCACAAGCTGTTGATCAATGCACTGTTATGCAGTAATTTTCCATACCAATGGGTTGTAAAACCATTCCAGTAGTAATTATACCGCTGGTCATTAAATGAAAAGATCATCATCACTACGACCGGAAGATACAAAATAGCATATATAACAAAAGAATATACGTTTCCAAAAATTTCGAATCTCCGTTTCTTTCGCTGCACCCTGGATAATGATGCCATTTATACCACCTCCATATCTTCGATTTTTGCAAATCTTGTATAAATAAAGATCAGCAGTGCCGTAATCGCAATCAGTAATACCGACAATGCCGCTCCTAACGGCCAGTTTCGTATCGCTCCAAACTGATTTTTGATAATGTTACCTATGTACAGGACTTTTCCGCCGCCAAGCATATCTGACACGGTATAAATACCAAGTGTCGGAATAAACACCAGAATAATGGCAGAAAATACACCTGGGAATGTCATCGGCAATGTCACTTTCAAAAATGTAGTTCTCGGATTTGCTCCCAGATCTGCCGATGCCTCCAACAATGATTTGTCAAGTTTTTCGATAGAACTGTACAGTGGCAGTACCGCAAAAGGCAACATGTTGGTAATCATACCAAGAACAACCAGTCCATCTGTATAAATGAAAGTGATCGGATGTTCCACAAGTCCCGTTGCCTGCAAAATATGATTTACCGGACCATTTGTCTGAAATATCAATAACCAGCTGTTCAATCGCATCAGTGAATTTGTCCAGAACGGAATCATGATCAGTGTGATCAGTTTCGATGCCACTTCCCGGGGCTTCCGTGCGATAAAATAGGCAAATGGATATCCAACCAGAAGACATAACGCTGTCGTAAACACTGCAACCTTCAATGATTTCAAAATAACTTTGAAATATGTGGCATCCAGCATTGTCTTGTAACTTTCTCCGGAGAACTGATAAACAACGTCACCAAAAACACCTCTGGACATAAAACTGATATATACAACAAATATCATCGGAATCGTCACAAAAAGGATCATCCACACGGACACCGGTCCTGCCATAGCAAGTGCCGGTAATGTATTTCTTTTCACATCCCTCTTTTTGTTGATGGCCTTCAAATCGCTGTTGTCGTCTATTTTTTTACTCATTCTGCCATCCTCCTACTTCTGTGACACTTTGATCGGATATGCTTTTTCCGGTTTCCAGCAGATATAAATTTCATCGCCTTCCTTCAGGTCACTTTCCTGCTCAAATCTGGAGAATTTAATTTCACTCTCGTCTTTCATGGTGATCATTGCCTTTACGACAGTTCCCATATAGATAAATTCACGGACAGTTCCGCTAAGTTCAAATCCTTCTACCGGTTTCTTTGCATATTCCACATATTCCGGACGAACAGAAACATGAATTTCCTCATTCACAAAAAAGCTCTCTTCTTCCTCAGCCACCTGCATCATACCGGCTGAAGTCTCCACTGTCAGGATTTTTCCTTCTTTTTTCCGGACTACGCCGTCGAACAAATTAGTTTCTCCGATAAATCCGGCTACAAATTTTGTCTTCGGTTTATTATAAATTTCCATCGGAGTAGCCAGCTGTTCCAGAACACCGCCATTCATTACAGCAATTCTGTCACTCATAGTAAGTGCTTCTTCCTGGTCATGAGTAACATACACAAATGTGATACCAAGCTTTTTCTGCAGACGTTTCAGTTCTATCTGCATCTGTTTTCTCAGTTTCAGATCCAGTGCTCCCAGCGGTTCATCCAGAAGCAGGACTTTTGGTCTGTTCACAAGTGCTCTTGCAATGGCTACACGCTGTTTCTGTCCTCCGGAAAGTTCGTCTGGTTTTCTCTTTTCATATCCTTTCAGCTGTACCAGTTCAATCATTTCCGTAACACGCTGCTTTATCTCATCTTTTGGAACTTTCTTGATCATCAGTCCATATGCCACATTGTCAAAAACTGTCATGTGCGGAAACAGAGCGTAATTCTGGAATACCGTATTGACATCTCTCTCAAATGGTTCCTTGTCTTCCACACGTTCTCCCTGTACTTTAATAATTCCGGATGATGCATCTTCAAACCCTGCAATCATACGAAGCGTCGTGGTCTTTCCACATCCGGATGGACCAAGCATTGTCAAAAATTCACCCGGATATACTTCCATATTTATTTTTTTCACAACCAGATTTGAACCAAATCTCTTTTCCACATCAATTAATGATACTATCGCATCTCCCATACTTCTTTGTCACCTCATTGTCTTGTTTTTACAAAAGGCAGCTAATTGAAACCCTAATTGCCTCCTTTAGCTGCCTTTTCTGTTAAATTCTTTTTGTAACCACTTGGTAGCTTTACTATACCATATTTTCTAAAATATTCAACCTGTTCTTTCTCACAATTTCAATTTTTGTGAATAATATTCGTAAATTTTTTCACGATTCTGTGTTTTTCACAATTACTATTTGTATTTATATCTATTCTCATGCATTTTCTGGTATATTTGCACAATCAACTGGTTTTAACCACTGGTGCATTTTTTATACCAATTATATTTGACGAAGGGATTGCATCTGTTATATGATGGAGATAACCAAATATTCGGTAGCATGATGAAAAGATGTTCTCTGATAATCATCTTTTCATTTAGGTATTTTCAGAACTGGACGTAAAAGGAGCGTATTTTTAGAATTTATGAGAAAGAATTTACTGACAATGGATGTCATTCTTGCAAAAGAGATCATATACATGTTGAAAAATGAGGGCTATCGCCCCGGAGACCGGCTTCCTTCTGAGCGATTTCTTGCGGAGCATTTTCATGTGCAGCGGCCTACTATCCGGAATGCCCTGTCACAGCTTGTGCGTGAGCATTACCTTTTTTCCCAGGAAAGACTTGGATATTTTGTTGCTCCGGAGAGAATCAAAATATCCACTCACACCTGTACCGGCAATTTCGATCCCGGAGAAAGACGTCCGAACATTCGCTGGCAGCCCTATTCTTTTGAAGAGATTCTGGTAGATAAACGTCTCTCCGGTAAAATGCTGATCCCGGAACAAACACCTGTTTATAAAATCCTCTTCATTTATTATGAAAACGACACACCGCTGTGCCTGGATTATTCTTATACTCCAATCGATATCTATCCTGGTCTGACTGCTGAAATTCTGGGTTCGCGCCCAATTTTGAATGTATTGCAGACAGATCTTCAGATACCGATTTTGAAATCCAATCAGCGTGTCACACTCATTTACACAAATGAGGAAGAATCCAGTCTGCTCCACACTGCGCCGGGCAGTCCCATGATGAAATACAAAGGTCTTGTATATGACGAGACCGGCAGACTGATTCATTTTTTTGAAGACATTATGAAAATAGATGATTTTGCATTTATCAGAGATGCGGAAATGGAGGAATCATGGAACAGTTAAATCATGTAGCAGCACAGGTGCGCGATATTATTGTAAGCAGGATTGAAAGCCATGAATATCTTCCCGGAGAAATGATCCCAAGCGAGCGTGTCCTGGCAGAAATGTATGGAGTAAGCCGACCTACCATCCGCACAGCCATCGATGAACTGGTAAATGAGCATTATCTCGTACGTCGACAGGGAAAAGGTACTTTTGTCAAAAAACCGGAATATAACAAAGTCGCTTTCGGTGTATTAAATGAATCCGAAAATGCCAGTTTCACTTCCCTTGTCCGCAATTTTGGAATCGAGATATCCAACAAATTACTGTGCACCGGCACCATCCAGGGGCGTTATTATTATGCTGATAAACTTGGTCTTGCATTTGAAGAACCAATTTATGGAATCCATCGTATCCGCCAGGGCAACAAAGAGCCACTGGCTATTGAGTACACTTACGTTCCACTAAAATTTTTCCCTGATATCGATAATTATAACTTTGAACAGATTTCTCTGTATGACTACATGTCCACCAGAGATCACCTGCCCATGGTTTTCAAAGAATCTCTTACCATGGTTGAAGCCGGGGATAAAATCCGTTCCTATCTGCATCTGGAAGATGAAATAATTGTCAATCACCTGGAACTAATCGGCTATGACCGTCACGGTAACCTTGTGGAGTATACAGAAAGTTATTCCCGCCCAGACAAACTGGAAGTACGTTTTGTATCTAATAATACAGATCAGAAACGCTGTCTGTAAAAAAATAAGTCGAGCGCACATGAGAATTTATGCGTTCGACTTATTTCTTCTTTATTCACTTTACCAGGTAGTTTTATGTTCATCAACAACCTGCAGGGTATCCGGATCAACAAGGTAAAAATCTATCAGTTCCGTACTGTAGCTTCCACCCGGATAAAATTTTTCCAGTACGATTTCTGTACAGGTTTTTCCTTCATCGTTTGTTTTTTCCCCATTAAAATTAATGTACAGACGATATTCCACATCCACCATGCGGGTTTCTGCCTGCTCCTGACCGGCACTGATAAGTCCGTAGGTTTCTCCCTTTGCATTTGCATCAAAGCTCAATTCTGCGTCTGTAAACTGTCCTTCGTTTTGCAAATACTCAAACACTGCTGATATCTCGTTTTTAAACTGCTGATACTGTTCAAGTTCACTCGAATAAGAATAAGAATAAGAATAAGAGTCAGAATCAGAAGTGCCGTTATCTGTTGCGGATTCTCCGGCAGTTTCATCTGACGCGCTATTGGATGCGCAATTTGTTGAATTGTCTGTTATATCCTGATTGGAATCGGATGAATCAGTACTATCCTCTGACCAGTTTGAATCTGCTGACGGCAGGCAGTTATTTATTCTTTGCATAACAAACGGATTATTTGTCCGATACAGTGTCGTTGTCGCGTTATATCCGTTACCGGAATACACCTTCAGATAAGTATAATCCTCATCCTGCAACATTACTTCTTCTTTCCAATCCAGTCCCAGATAGATTATGACACTGCTTCCCGCCATGCAAAGCAAAAGAATCACACACACAATAACAAAGCAGACCTTGTTAACAGAGCTTCTTCTCGAAAATGTTTCATTGCCAAACAGTCGTATATTCAGCCAGATGACCAGAACCACAAGTCCAAGGAATGTCACCAAAATGGATATCGTTGCAAACGTATAGCGAAGCACATATCCGCTGTCTGTATCGATTCCAAGTGCCGCTACATAAAACAAAATGCAGTAAGCAAGGAAAATACTGATACATCCAATGCGAAACGGATGCTCTTTTTTCACCACTACACTCTTCTTCATAGCTTCTGTCAAAGTTTCTGCATCTCTGTTATCCACACATTCTCTGACAATATCAATCGGCGGAAATCCTTTGGATCTGACTTCGATGCCATTGTAGCAAATGAATGTTTCCTGAATTTTCTCCTCATCCTCAATGGCAAGCGCAATAATCAGCCGCAGCAGCCATATCTGTTTCAACTGATCCGCCTTGCATTTTTCCATAACGATCTGAGCCAGCGCCTGTTCCGCGATTTCGTATTTTCGCTGACAAACATCTGCCTGCGCGCATATCACCAGATAAAAGTTACCGAGCACGGTATTTTTTCTTCCATGTCTGTGATAAAAATACAGCGCATAATCGTGCTTTTCATCCAATGGCATTTTCCGTGTCTGTTTTCTGCTGGCTGCATTCAATGCCAGGCGAAGCCCCAGCGACAAAAGAACCATTGCAGCCCCCTGTCCACAAAATGTGCCAACTAAAAATACATCTGTAGTCAGATAAAGGTATCCAAATGTTGCGATCAATGCCAGTATAATTGCAATTCCAACGCCAAGTTTTATAAAATAATTCCTTGCCCGCCTTTTTGCCGCAGAGTTCCAGGAGTATTCACTTTGTCGAAATTCATCAAAATTATATATATTCATAGATTCTCCCTTTATCCCCATCAGTAACTATATAACTCTACGAAAAATCTGCATATGATATTAAAATTTTCTGAGACCGATACTTCCGTCATCTTCGGTGTTTTCAATGGCACGGATTTCCACGTAATAACCAGCATTTGCATTGATTTCCACGTAAACACGGTCTCCGACTTTGTGACCGAGAATCGCTTTTCCAATCGGGGATTCTGTAGAAATCCAGCCTTTCAGGGAATTGCCGCGCACGGTTGTCACCAGTGTATATACTTCTTCTTCGTCATCATCTTCAAAATATAACTTAACTTTATTGTTGATTCCAACTTCATCGGATTTTGACTCATCAGATACGACTACTGCAGTTTTAATCATGCGCTCCAGATAACGGATACGGCTTTCATTGGCATTTTTATCCTTTTTTGCAGCATGATACTCAAAATTTTCACTGAGATCGCCGTGGGCTCTGGCCTCTTTTACAGCTTCCAGTGCTTCTTTTCGAACAACCAGTTTTCGGTATTCGATTTCCTCTTTCATACGCTCAATATCTTTTTCTGTTACTTCATCATGCATAATCTATTCCTTCTTTCAATCATTATGTTACATAGTAAAGAGACCGAACTGTGCCAGTGAATATGTGATCAGGATCACTACCAGAAGCACCGGTGCAATATATTTAACCATGACATTGTACAATTTTTCACGATTCATCTTCTCACCGTTTCGCTTGATTTCATTGGTAACCCAGCGTGGCCCTGCCACCCATCCGATCAGAATACAGGTACACAGTGCCACGATCGGCATCAGTACGCTGTTGCTGATATAATCAAAGAATGTCAGGAAATCCATGCCAAGGATCTTGATATGTGACCACACGCCATTTCCCAGAGAGGACGGAATTCCCATCACAATACTGATTATGATACAGATCACAACGCCTTTTTTTCGGCTGAGTCCAAATCGATCCATAAGAGAGGATACGATTGCTTCCATGATAGAAATGGAACTGGTCAGTGCCGCAAAAAAAACAAGGATAAAGAACAGGATACCAATGACAGAACCACCTTTCATTTGCTCAAATATTTTCGGCAATGTCACAAACATCAGACCTGCTCCGCTGGATTTTGTTCCTGCTTCGCCGCTGAATACATAAACCGCCGGAACAACCATAAATCCTGCAAGCAGCGCCACGATAGTATCAAAAATCTCGATCTGGTTTACAGATTTTGTCAAACTCGTCTCATTTTTCGTATAAGAACCGTAGGTTACCATGATTCCCATAGCCAGACTCATGGAATAAAACATCTGTCCCATGGCAGCACACACTGTTTTCAATGAAAACTTGGAAAAATCCGGTAACAGATAATATTTGATGCCCACACTTGCTCCCGGCAGTGTAAAAATATAAATGGAGATCACGACAGAGATAATCAACAGCAATGGCATCAGAAATTTGCTGATTTTTTCAATTCCTTTGTTAACGCCAAGCAAAATAACCGCTGCGGTCAGCCCCAGATAAATGGCAAAATAAATCATCGGTGACACCGAATTTCCAACAAAACTACTGAAGAAATTATCTGCTGCGGCATCCAGACCATGTCCAGACATAAAAGTTACCATGTATTTGACCACCCATCCACCGATTACACAGTAATACGGCAGAATGATTACCGGTACGATCGGTGCCAGTACGCCCAAAAATCCGAATTTTTCATTGACTGCCTTGTATGCGGTTCCCGGACTCTGTTTTGTTTTTCGTCCGATGGCAATCTCCGTGGACATCAGTGTAAATCCAAAAGTCAGTGCCAGAATGATATATACCAGAATGAAAATACCTCCGCCATACTGTGCGGCGAGGTAAGGAAAACGCCACAGATTTCCGAGGCCCACTGCGCTTCCGGCTGCGGCAAGCACAAAACCGATTCCACCAGAGAAACTGCTGCGCTCCTTTTTGTTATGTTCCATATTGAATCCTCCTACTTTTCCTGTTTTTATTTTAATGTCACCATATCAGGGCTGGTCTTATAGTAAGTTGCTCGTGATATTTTGCTTTTTTCAAGATATCCATTTATTTCCAGATTTCCCAACACCTGTTTTCGCAAATAAGTAGAATCGCTAATTCCGAGGTATTCTGCAATTTCTGAAACCTTATGCGCCTGATAATAACAAAACGCCAACACTCGCTCGTCATAATCTGTCCCATCCGGCACTGGCACAAATGTAAGCATAGGAATAGAACTGTCCTCTATACCTGCCGCATATGTCAGATCTGGCAGTACAAGTGTAAAATGATCTGACGAAGCGCAAATATATGGACGATGTGTTTCATCCGCGTTTTTATACTCTTCTATAATTTTGTCAAATCCTGTTCCCGCAGCCTCCATAACATTGCATTTTACAAGAACTGCGGTAATAAGCTCGTTTCTTCTTTTGGAAATAATCCCTGACAACTCATATGTTTTTCCTATTTTTTCACCTCGATAAAAACTTCCCGGCGATGAAATTTCCAATCTATCACGAAACATATCAACCTGAATCTGCGTTCCATCAAGAAAATAGTCCCTATGTGCTACCGCATTGATAATACCTTCAAACAATGCCCTTTTTGGATATGCATCAATGTTTTTTCTTGAATCCCCCAGCTTTATCATAGAATGGTTCATTCTCTGAGTTACAAATTCCAGCATATACTGTATCACAGACGTAATATTTCCATGAAACCGATTAATCGTAACAATCCGCTCACTGCCTTTATTGAACCCGGAAAAAACAGAACATTGTACTTGCGTCTTACTTCCCTGATAACCATTTTTAAATAAAACAGCTCCATTAGTCAAAAATCCATGTTCATCATAAAATCCCATTGATTGCAATGCCTTTTCTGGAAGAGTACTTCCATTATTATGTGCCTGATAAAATTTCTGAAGATCTGTAAAATTTTTAGCATCATATTTTTCATCTGAAGTCAAAATATCATACTGTGTATTTTTACTTTTTACACTCATTTCTATGATTTCTTCATAAGTTGCACCATTTGTGAAACCATCTCTCCTCATAAAAATAGACGGAATATTCTTATATTTCAAAATCACCGGTTTGATAACCGATTCCGGAATCTGCACTTTTATCACAAATCTCTCATTGCCCTTAATTTCATATCGCAAAAACGATATTTTCATTTGTGGTCTCGGAACCAAATGCTCATTTACCTGATTATTGAAATAATTACGTTCATTATCTGCCGCATTGCGATCAAAACCAATCAATTTATTTGTTTTATCTTCCACACCAATATAAAATTCTCCACCTGATGCATTTGCAAAACCGGCAATGCTCTTTAACCATCCGACAACATCGTCACGCTTCAGTTTGCTTTTACACTCAAACTCATCATTTTCTAATTTCAGATTTCCCGTCAATTCTTCCAGATACATCTGCTCACCTCGACTTTTACTGTCTGATGCTATTTCTTTCACACTCTTGTGTTCTATTTTACAACATCATTCACAAACTTGATTTCCCATCATTGACTTTTTCTATAATACTTCAAAGTCACTTCAAAGTCAACTTCAAAGTCGCTTCAAACAAATTTCAATTTACTTTGAAGTATTTGAAGTTTCTGAAATTTTATACATGTTCTTCGTGATCCGAGAAAATAACTAGAGTCCCGTCATCTATATTGTTATTCAAAAATATTGCAAAACCTACATACAGAAGCGGTACAGAAAACGCAGAATCCTGTCAGGACAAGCGGTTGAGTGAACGACCGATTTTCACAAGGTTTTGCGCGAACGGGAACCGACCAGCTTTTATAGGAGGTGGAAGTGAGCGCGATGAAACCGAAGTGAAATGAGGGTAGTGAACGTCTAGCTGTCATGACAGGATTCTGCGTTTTCGTTTCAAATATTAAATTTTAAAATCAATGAAAAAATCAAATTTTAAACCGGATAAGCCCCATTTTCGTGATCAGCAGCTTCCGGATCCACCTTTGTCTGCTGTGCCTCACGATATTTGAAGAAATCCAGTGCCTGCTGTGGGAACAGTGCATAGGACAATACATCCTCGTCCTGCTGTTTCCAGCGTGACATTTCTTTCTCAATCTTATCAAGCTCCGGCTCGATGAGATCTGCCGGACGGCATGTGATGGCTTTGTCTTTGTCCGGACCAAGTACTTTTTCTACCACTTCCGGATTGAACGGTTTTACCGTCTGACCGTATTCACCAAGTAAAATGCTCTTGGTCTCTTTGGTAGCAACTTTGTAACGCTCTCCCATAAGAACGTTTAATACAGCCTGTGTACCTACGATCTGGCTTGACGGTGTTACCAGAGGCGGCTCACCAAGGTCTTTTCTTACACGCGGAATCTCTTTTAATACTTCCTCGTATTTATCCTCTGCGTTCTGCTCTTTCAGCTGAGAGATCATATTGGAAAGCATTCCGCCCGGAACCTGATAACGTAACGTATTGATATTTACACCAAGTACCTTCGGATTTAACAGACCGCTTGCCATTGCCTCCTCACGGATCTTAGCAAAGTACTCGTTGATCTCTGCCAGAATATCCTGATTCAGACCGGTATCATACGGTGTGCCTTTGAAAGTTTCTACCATAACCTCTGTGGCCGGTTGGGACGTTCCCAGAGCCAATGGAGAGATTGCAGTATCGATAATATCGCATCCAGCTTCTACGGCTTTCAGACAGCTCATGGAAGCCACACCACTTGTATAGTGTGTATGAAGCTCGATCGGAAGGCTTACATTTTCTTTTAACGCTTTTACCAGACATTCTGCCTCATATGGAACCAGCAGACCTGCCATATCCTTGATACAGATGGAATCTGCACCCATATCCTCGATACGTTTTGCGGTGTCTACCCAGTAATCCAGTGTGTAGGCCTCACCTAAGGTATAAGAAAGTGCGATCTGGGAATGACCTTTTTCCTTTTTGCAGGCATCTACTGCTGTTTTTAAGTTTCTCAGATCATTTAAGCAGTCAAAAATACGGATGATATCAATTCCGTTTGCGATGGATTTCTGTACAAAATATTCTACTACATCGTCTGCATAATGACGGTAACCTAAAATATTCTGTCCACGGAATAACATCTGCAGTTTTGTATTTTTAAAACCGTCACGGAATTTTCTGAGGCGCTCCCACGGATCTTCTTTCAGGAAACGAAGGGATGCATCGAAAGTTGCACCGCCCCAGCATTCTACTGCGTGATAGCCAACTTTATCCATCTTGTCGATGATCGGAAGCATCTGTTCTGTGGTCAGTCTGGTGGCCATCAGAGACTGATGCGCATCACGCAGGACAGTTTCTGTTATTTTCAATGGTTTTTTCTCCATGATAAATTTTCTCCTTTTCTATAATTACCTTTGTTTACGGATTGCTCCGCTGTCCCAGCTCTCACAATCCTCCCTCCATTCGAAAATCGCATGACTTTGTCCTGCTTTTTTTCTCATTGGAGGGGCGTGTCGCTAATCCTGTAAAGCATTTACATGCAAGCATGACATGCTTTTAGGATTTCGACACTGTAAACAAACTTATACGCCAAAGATTGCCATAAATACACCGGCTGCGATAGCAGTTCCGATAACTCCGGCAACGTTTGGTCCCATGGCATGCATCAGCAGGAAGTTGGTCGGATCTTCTTCTGCACCGACTTTCTGGGATACACGGGCTGCCATCGGAACGGCAGATACACCTGCAGAACCGATCAGCGGGTTGATCTTGCCTTTTGTTACAACGCACAGGATCTTACCAAAGATAACACCTGCTGCGGTACCAAATGCAAATGCTACCAGACCAAGTACTACGATCTGAAGTGTTGTAAATTTTAGGAATGCTTCTGCGCTTGTAGATGCTCCAACGGATGTACCAAGCAGGATAACTACGATGTACATCAGGGCGTTGGATGCTGTCTCGGACAGCTGTTTTACTACGCCACACTCACGGAACAGGTTACCAAGCATCAGCATACCTACCAATGGTGCTGTGGTCGGAAGTACCAGACACACAACGATGGTAACAACGATCGGGAAAAGGATTGCTTCCAGTTTGGAAACTTCACGAAGCTGTCCCATACGGATGGAACGCTCTTTTTTAGTTGTTAAAAGTTTCATGATCGGCGGCTGGATAATCGGAACCAATGACATATAAGAGTACGCCGCGACGGCAATCGGACCCATCAAGTCATTTTGATGTAGTTTTCCGGCCAGGAAGATGGAAGTCGGTCCATCTGCTCCACCGATGATGGATACTGCTGCAGCTGCTGCATCGGAAAATCCGAATACGATAGCCAGCAGATATGCGGCAAAAATACCGAACTGTGCGGCTGCTCCCAAAAGGAAGCTGATCGGGTTTGCGATAAGCGGACGGAAATCCGTCAGTGCGCCGACACCTAAGAAAATCAGGGACGGTAAGATCGACCACTCATCCAGCTGGAAGAAGTAGTACAACAAACCTCCTACACCGTTACTTGCATTTTCCGGTTCAATCATAATATCCGGATAAATATTTACCAAAAGCATACCAAACGCGATTGGCACCAGCAGTAACGGTTCATATCCCTTTTTGATTGCTAAATATAAGAACACACAGGCAACGGCGATCATCAGATAGTTTCCCCAGGTCAGATTGAAAAACGCGGTCTGATGCACGAGATTGCCTAATGTCTCTGCGATATTACCTGACATGTCTACCTCCTGTCCTATGCGTTCATGGTAGCAAGTACTGCTCCTGATTCTACTGTCTCACCTTTTGTTACATCCACGCTGGCCACAGTGCCGTCCTGCGGTGCAACAACCGGTGTCTCCATTTTCATGATCTCAAGTACAACGACCGGATCACCTTTCTTTACAGCTGCACCCGGTGCTGCTACAACGTCAACAACTTTACCAGCTGCGCCTGCTGTGATGGAAATGCTTCCTGCTGCGCCTGTAGCTGCTGCCGGTTTTGCTGCCGAAGCCGGTGCCGGTGCTGCTGCTCTCGGAGCTGGTGCTGCTACCGGAGCGCCATTTGTATTTTCTTCTACGGTTACATCATATACGTTTCCGTTTACGGTAATTGTATAACTTTTCATTTTATATATTCTCCTTCACATTCATGTTTCGCATCTAAAAACGAAAATCTCATGTCTCCTGTATCAATACCAGTTCATGCTCTGACGATTGCCAGAAACATTAGCGTCTCTTGATGGTACGGACACGGAAGCTGTCTACCGGGACATTCTCACTTGCTGCGATTGCTGCCGCGATAACAGCTACCAGCTCCAGATCATTGGTCTCCTGTACCGAAGCTGCCTGGGCAGGTGTTGCCTTTGGTGCCTCAGCCACCGGTTCTGCCTTTTTCGCAAATTTCTTCTGGATTACAGGAATAATCTTAAAGCAGTAAATAATCAGTGCGATTGCAATCAGCATGACAAATACGGTACCCATACCAAGTACGGTATTCATGAGTGCATTCTGCATCCTTGATTTCATATCTGCCGCCTGTGCAAACACGGTCATCCCCGGAAGCTGTAAAGCCAGAAGTCCAAGACTGCCTGCCGCAATCCCTTTGATATTCTTTCTCATCTTCACTATCTTCCTTTCTTTTACAGCATGGAAAATGCCATGATCAGATGTTTTCTTGTCTGTGCCGGAGCAATGACTGCATCCACACTTCCTCTTGCTGCTGCAGAAATTACGGCATTCTGTTTTCCTTCATAAGCGGCTGCCTGTTTTGCGTCAGCTTTCTCGCCCTCTGCGGCAAACAGGATATTGGCTGCTTTCTCAGCTTCCATCATGCCGACTTTTGCATCATCCCATGCAAATACCATATCGGCATCGCTGACAGTTCTTGCGCCCATAGCCACATAAGCACTGCCGTAAGTATCGCCCATGATCAGGTTTACTTTGCTGTTGAAACCGCCGTCGTGGTAAGCTTTTATCAGTTTTGCGATGGCCTGTGGAAGACCTTTTTCTGTTTGCTCTACTGCTGCAAATCCATCTGCTGCTGTTACGGTCAGAAGTGGGATCTCACAGTCGTTACAGAATGCAACAAAAGCGGCTGCTTTTTCACATCCATCTACGGTAAGTCCGTCAGCCAGATCAGCTGTCTTCTCACCTTTTTCATCATAAAGTGCATCGGCATTTGCCACTGCACCAACTAAAATTCCATTTAAAGTAAGGAATCCTGTCACCATCTCCGGTGCGTAATCCGGGCGGATCTCCAGGAATTTATCGTCTGCACACTCGCCTAACAGCGCACGGGCATCTTTCATGGCACATGTTTTTTCAGAAATGTAACGGTTCAGATCATCCTCGCCACAGCGTCCGTATTCCTCGTCAATGAGCATTACTACCAACTCACGGATTTTTGTCAGAACAGCGTCCTCGCTCTCCAGCACTTCTGCCTGTCCGGAAACTGCTGCCTGATAGTCTGCGGAATTGAACTCGCGGGAAAGTTTCTTATTATCCTGAATTGTATGCGGTGCATTCACATACATCTGTGCTTCTTTTGTCATAAATGCAAAATCACTCATGGCCGGGATCAGTGTCATGCCACCTGCACAGTTACCCATTACCGCGCTGATCTGAAGTACACTGTCCGCATATTCAGCCTGTTTTGCAAGCACTGTACCAAAGCTGTCCAGTGCATCTACCGACTCCTGCAAACGGAAGCCGCCGCAGTCTAACAGTCCGATCACCGGAGCTGCTGCCTTGTCAGCCATATCATATAATTTTGCGATCTTCTTTGCGTGCATCTCGCCCATAGTACCGTTCAGCACATCACGGTTCTGACTGTATACATACACCGGATTGCCCTCGATCTGTCCGTAACCTGCGATGACACCATCGGATGGTGCGGACTGATCGTTTACAGTAAAATCTGTCATGCGGGCGGAAACTAATGCGCCAACCTCTACGAAACTACCTTCATCTAACAGACGGTTGATTCGTTCTAACGCTAAACATTCTGCCATATTGCCTCATACCTCCTTGAGATTGTTATTTTATTAACATACCTATTTTATTCTACTTCATTTTTAACAAAAGTTCAAGAAAAATGTTCTTTTATTCCTATACATATTTGTGTATCTCTTTTGCATATTCACTTAACTTACTATGCAAAGTATACAAAATACCATCTATCCTCCTTTTGAATTGCAAAAAATATAATTTTTTTATTAAATTTACCTTATCCTTTATAACTATTAAAACACCAGTTACATTGTTTTGTAAAAATCATTCTTGTTATGAAGATATTCCTTTTCGGAATCAGAAATGGAAATACACACCATGCCTGCTATACATGGTGCGCATCCTGTAATTCTATGGAGTACTCAGTTATTCAACCGAATGGATCTGCTCAGCATAAACAATCTTCTATATGCATAAATTTTTATTTGATGAATTTTACTTCCGGATAAATTTTCTGCTTTGCAGCTTCTTTTCTTTCATTATAAATAACTTTCTGTTCCTCGAACAAATTGCGTCCGTTTGCATCAATGGATACGATGAGTGGACCAAATTCTTTGACCTTACAGCACCAGAGTGTTTCCGGCATTCCAAGCTCATCCCAGTGATGCTCCGCAATGTACTGCACTTCTGTAGCTGCCACAACGGCACAACCTGCCGGGAATACACAATGAATAGCGCCAAAGTCCTTACATGCGCGCTCCGTGTTCGGTCCCATACCGCCTTTGCCGACAATCACGCGGACACCGGTCTGCTCGGTAAATTCATACTCGAATTTTTCCATACGCATGGAAGTAGTCGGTCCTACGGATACCATCTCATAATCATCCTCGGTTCCTTCGATTTTACGCACGATCGGTCCTGCATGGAAAATTGCTTTGTTTCTGATATCATATGGAAGTTCTCTGCCATATTCTACCAGTCTGCGGTGTGCCACGTCACGACAGGTCATCAGATCTCCGTCCAGCCATACAATGTCACCGATTTTAATATCTGCCAGATCCTCCTTACTTACAGGAGTTACCAATACTTTTTTATCGCCTCTGATTTCAATCATCTTTTTATCCTCCTTATTTTTTACTCAAATTTCCAGGTAGAATGTGTATCACAGACTACGTTCAGATCTTTGTCGATCACAATGTGACCTCGACGGTGTGACCAGCATCCTACGTTTACAGCAACACCAATCGTAGACGGATGACGTGCCGTATTCTCAATATTTACACCCATGACAGAATATTTTCCGCCCATACCCTGTGGTCCAAGACCGATGGAATTGATTCCGTCCTCTAAAAGCTGCTCCATTTTTGCTGCATTTGCATTGTCATTGTGGGAGCCAATCGGTCTCATCAACGCTTTTTTGGAATTTAATGCTGCGGTCTCTACGGAAGTTCCGACACCGACACCAACCAGAAGCGGCGGGCAGGCATTTAATCCATAAGTAGTCATCTGATCCAGTACAAAATCGGTGATTCCTTCGTAACCTGCGCCCGGCATCAGTACCATTGCTTTACCCGGGAGGGTACATCCGCCGCCTGCCATGTAAGCATAAATCTCACACTGGTCATTATTAGGAACGATATCCCACCATACTGTCGGTGTTCCTTTTCCGACGTTTTTCTTGGTGTTGTACTCGTCAAACGTCTGTACGGAATTGTGGCGAAGTGGTGTGGCGAAAGTTGCCTGCACAACCGCATCTGTCAACAAACTTTCCAGCTCATTGATGTATGGGAAATTCGTTCCACATTTGAGCCAGAACTGAAGAACACCGGTATCCTGACAGCTCGGACGGTCAAGTTCCACCGCAAGTCCCTGATTTTTTGTCATGGTTTCATATAATACTCTCGGCAGCGCCGCATCTTCTTTGGAGCCAAGCTCCTCTAATTTTGCCACAACATCATCCGGCAGTTTTTTTCCGATATGTCCGACAAAATCAGCCACCATATCTGTTAATCTCTTAATTTCTTTTTCTTTCATTGAATCGCACCTCCAGCAATTTTTACTCTAAATTTCAATAATAGCTTCGCCGCTTATGTAGCAACTTTTTAATGATAAAATGGGAATAAAATTGGTAACAAAATCATACATAACGCAAAGGATACAAGGATCAGCGGCAGTCCCGATTTCACATAATCCTTAAAGGTATAACCGCCAAGTCCGACTACCATGGTATTTGCAGGCATTCCAATTGGTGTTGCATAAGCACAGGATGCTGCAATCACCGTTGCGATAACCACTGCCTTCGGATCTGCCCCAAGGATATCTGACATAGATACCGCGATTGGAACCATCAGTGCTGTGGTTGCTGTGTTTGACATAAAATTTGTCAGCACACAGGACACTACAAAAATGACAAACAGCAACATCATCGGACTTGGATTTTTTCCAAGGAAACCTACGATCGTGTCCGCAATCATGGTTCCGGCGCCTGAGGTATCCAGTGCATCGGCAAGCGCCAGGGAACCACCGAAGAGGAGAACAACTTTTAAATCTATGGATTTCAATGCAGCTTTTTCAGAAATAACACCGGTCACTACAACCACACAGGCTCCGATACAGGCAGATACCTGAATAGGAATACCAATTTGTTTTTCAAAAATCATTGCGAAAACAACTGCAATCAGCACCACTAAGGATGTGATCTGTTTCCACTTTGGCACATGACTGAAATCCGGTTTTGTCTCCGCTACTTCTGCCACATTTTTTGCGGAAGTTTTTGGAAGCAGGCGGTATCCGATGAATACAAAATAAATGATACCTGCCACAAGCATTGGAATTCCAATCGGCGCATACATGAAAAATCCGATTTCTTCGCCAAGATTCTGCAGAGCATCCACACCCATCAGATTTCCCGGCGCTCCGATGATGGAGATGTTTCCGCCAAGTGCTGCCGCAAATACCAATGGCATGAGCAGACGGCTTCTGGAGTATCCGGATTCATCTGCGATTCCACAGACAACCGGGATCAGTACTGCTGCGGTTCCTGTATTGGACAGGAAGCCTGACATCACACCTACGATCACCATAATGGCAACCATCAGGATTTTTTCGTTTTTTGCAAATCTGGTAACCACTCCACCAATCTTGTTTGCCATGCCGGTTTCAAAAAGTGCCTGACCTACGACAAACATTCCAACACATAAGATAACGTTGCTGTTTACATATCCGCTGAATGTCTGTGAAGCATCCAGAACCCCGGTCACATTTAATCCGATCGCTACGATGGTAGCGGTAAGCCCCAGTGGAATTTTTTCTAATATAAAGCTGACAATCGCAAATATCAGAAACAAAATTGTTATTGTCGATGCTGACATGTTTCACCCTCCCTGTATGAAAAGAATTGTGAATCGGCCGTTCTCTTTATTTGATAACTGTATCTTAAATCAAACACATTCATTTGTCTATTTAATGAATTTTAACTTGACATAAATATTTTTTATAGTACACTGTAATAAATGAAAGTTATTGAATTTATATGATCATTAAGTATCCAGGAAATCACATTCATGAAAGAAGCAACCGTTTGGTTGCTTTTCATTTATGACGAAAAATAATTTTGACGAAAGGCGGGAAAATTTTTATGACATTAAATCAGTTAAAGTATTTTTGTGAGACATGCCGCTGCCACAGTATTACTGCTGCCGCAAATCAGCTTTTTGTAACGCAGCCGGCCATTTCACTGGCAATACGGGAACTGGAAGCCGAATTTGGCATCACACTTTTTACCAGATTTAATAACCGGCTTACTCTGACAGAAGACGGCGCACTGTTTTATAAAAAGGCAGATTACATCCTGCAGTACTGCAAAGACATGCAGTTTGAATTGAACGGCAGCCGGATCCAGCAAAATCCAATCCATGTCGGCATTCCACCGGTGCTCAGCAGTTTTTTCTTTCCGGGGCTCATTGATGCCTATCGTTCCAAATACCCGGATGCCCTTGTCTCACTGGAGGAGTACGGTTCTGTGCGCGCCTGTGATCTGGTTCAGGAGGATAAACTGGATCTTGCCCTCGTCAATATGGAAATGTACAATATTGACCAGCTCGATAGTCATGTGCTCATCCACGACCAACTCGTATTTTGTGTTTCACCGGAACACCCGCTGGCTGATCATACTTCTATCACAGCTGCTGATCTGGACCATCAGGATGTCATTTTGTTTAATAAAGATTCCGTGCAGAATGCCATTTTACGCACTCGCTTTGACTCAGGAAATGTTCATCCAAATATTGTCATGCAGGGGAATCAGCTCTACACGATGATCAATTTTATCCGTTCCGGGACTGTGGGGTGTTTTCTCTATAGCTGCATTACCGCAGGGCTGCCGAAATACAAGGCAATCCCAATGGATCCGCCTATGAAAACAGATATTGGTATTGTATGGAAAAAAGGACGCTATCTGACGACGCAGATGCAAAATTTTATTACTTTTGTGAAAAAATATTATGATGCGTGATGTTACAAAATAAAAAAGCTTTCTGTATAGAAACTATCATTTCTAAATGACACTTCTATATAGAAAGCTTTTTTCTTAGTTACCCGGATAAGCGATTACAGACTCTACGTCATAACCTTTCAGTTTCTCACGGCCGTTTAATCCAGCCAATTCCATCAGGAATAATACTTTGACAACTTCTCCGCCAAGGCTCTCGATCAGTTTGATGGTAGCCTCGATGGTTCCGCCTGTTGCGATCAGGTCGTCTACTACGACAACTTTCTGACCCGGTTTGATGGAATCTTTGTGCATCTCGATCTCTGCGGAACCGTACTCAAGGTCGTATTTTGCAGAAACAGTCTCGCACGGCAGTTTTCCTTTTTTACGAACCGGTACAAAACCTTTGCCAAATTCATAAGCCAGCGGTGCGCCAAAGATAAATCCTCTGGATTCTGCGCCAACTACCACGTCAAAATCAACGCCATCCAGACGCTCTTTTAATCCGTCAATGGCAAGTTTCAGTCCGTCCGGATCCTGCAGAACGGTTGTTATATCTCGAAAAATAATGCCCGGTTCCGGAAAATCAGGGATACTTCTAACGTAATCTTCTACTTTTTTCATAATATGTATAGTTCCTCCTGTATTTTGGATTATCACTCAACCTTGTTATTATACATGAAAACTTCCGGGAGATAAAGAGATTTTTTCCAGTTCTTCAAATTGTCACATTTGGACCAAAATCGCAATTATCCCCTATTGTAACTTCTGCATCGTCTTGTATTGTCAAATTAAAGTTTCCAAAAAAATTTTTACCAATTTTTGTATGTTTTCCATAGTGAAAAGCAATCGGTCCCTGTATAAAGCCACCTTCACCGAAACTTCCTAATATCTCTGACAAGATACCAGACCTTTTTTCAACTTCATTCTCATAAGTGCTATTATAATCTACATTCAGATTATGTGATTTCAATTTCATTGCTTTTAATTCGGGATCTGCAGGACAAAACAATATTCCTGCTTTTATTTTATCTTCCTCACACATATTTTCATTCCTACATTTGTTTACCGCTCATAAAATACCATTTAGCATAGCTGTTTTTTAACTTATTCTTCATCCTGAGACCAGGCAAGTGCACAACGTACTGCACGATGCCAGCCTTTCAGCAGTTTTGCCCGTTCTTCTATCTCCATGGTCGGCTCAAATGTCCGTCCAAGATTCCAGTTTTTGCGAATTTCTTCTTTACTGCTCCAGTAGCCGACGGCCAGTCCTGCCAGATAAGCCGCGCCAAGTGCTGTTGTCTCAATACATTTCGGGCGCTCTGCACGGATGCCTGCAATATCTGCCTGGAATTTCATCAATAAATTATTGGCACTGGCTCCGCCATCCACTTTCAGATGACTCATTTTGACTCCGGCATCCTCTTCCATGGCGGCAATGACATCATAGGCCTGATAAGCAATGGATTCCAAAGTTGCACGGATAAAATGCTCTTTTTTGCATCCTCTGGTCACGCCTACGATTGTGCCTCTCGCATAAGAATCCCAGTACGGCGCACCCATTCCGGTAAAAGCAGGAACCACATAAACGCCTTTGCAATCCGGTACTTCATCTGCGTATTCCTCTGACTGACGCGCACTTTTGATCATACGCATCTCATCCCGCAGCCACTGGATCGCTGCGCCTGCTACAAATACACTTCCTTCCAGTGCATATTCCACTTCATCGCTGACACTGGCAGCCAATGTGGTCAGCAGACCATTTTTTGATGCGATCGGCTCTTTTCCGGTATTCATCAACAGGAAACATCCGGTTCCGTATGTAATTTTTCCTTCGCCTTTTTCGAAACAGCTCTGTCCAAACAATGCCGCCTGCTGATCTCCCGCTGCTCCGCACACTGGAATCTTTCCGCCTGTCACTGCCGTATCGGTATGTCCATAAATATAACTAGATGGTTTTACCTCCGGAAGCATGCTTTCCGGGATGTTAAATTTTGCCAGAATCTCTTTGTCCCAGCAGCATTTATGAATGTCATACAACATCGTTCTGGATGCATTGGAATAATCCGTCACATGTACCGTGCCTCCGGTCAGATTCCAGATCAGCCAGGTATCCACGGTACCAAATAACAGGTCGCCTGCTTCTGCCTGGGCTCTGGCTCCCTCTACATTGTCCAGAATCCATGCGATCTTGCTTGCAGAAAAATAAGGATCAGCGATCAGTCCGGTTCTTTCCCGGATCAGTTCGTCAAATTTTTCCTCTTTCAGATGCTCAATCTGATCCGCAGTTCTGCGGCACTGCCACACAATCGCATTGTATACAGGCACGCCGGTGTGGCGATTCCATACGATGGTTGTCTCTCGCTGATTCGTGATACCGATACCTTCGATATCTTCCGGAGTTGTACCCGTAACAGCAATTGCTTCCGTCAATACAGATAACTGCGTAGACCAGATTTCCCTTGGATTCTGCTCTACCCAGCCCGGCTGCGGATAAATCTGTGTCAGTTCTTTCTGCGCCATACCGCAGATATTTCCTTCATGATCAAATAAAATACAGCGGGAACTTGTGGTTCCCTGATCCAATGACATAATATATTTTTTCCCCATGATAGTTTTCTCTCCTCATAAGTCATTTACTTATACGTATTTTTATATGAACAATTCCTATGTTGTTCTCACATAGAAAATCAATGTATAAAACATTTCTGCATACATGTTTTTATATTATCGTATCTGTAACTATCTTTCAACAGCAGATTTTTTCATAGTATCGGCATCTGGTCACATCGCAAAATCCCCTTGTTAAGACCGTAAACAATACTTTTAGGAACACCGTATCTCTTTTGTTGCAACCACATCCACACCGGTATCTGCCACATTTCTTACAACCACATCGCCGATCCGAACCGGTGCCATAAGTGTCACACCTTTTAATGCCATCAGACATTCCCGGATTTTTCCTTTTGGAATATCCGATGCTGTTTTTACCGATACCACCGGCAGATTGCCACCCGTTACCGGAACCGTGGATGTCACGATCCTCCTTGGATCTGTCAGCTCCATTCTGGCATAGTCATCTCCGCGTTTGCAGGTATTTCCACTTACAGATACCACCAGCGCGCCATCCATTTCCACTGTCAGATTACAGCCCAGCGGGCAGCCGATACAAATCAATTCTTTTCGTTCCATTATGCTTCCCCCTGTTCGATTCGAATTGTTATTTTGGATAAATGCTCATATTCCTGCAGTTTTTTCTTCTGTAAAATAATCTGCTCCATCTCCCCCGGTGCCATGACTTTCTTTTTTAAACGCATGATACAGATATCATCAAAATACACACAAAGCTCACAGTTTTTGTATACATTTCCGACACGGAAGCGGACGATCTGTTTGTCCTGCATCCGATGTGGATGAATGGATGACGGCACGCTATAGCGCACACCGCCCTCCGGGCAAATACTGATCTCTGTCACATCTTCTGCAAACTGCTGTGTTACATATTCTGCCGCAAACATTCCCGCCGCTCCGGCTTCTTCCGATACATAATCCACCAGATCATGCACATGAAGGACATTTCCACAGGCAAACACACCTGGAATATTTGTCTCGAGACTCTCATTTACAACTGGTCCGGAAGTCACCGGACTTAATTCTACACCCAATTTTCCGGAAAGCTCATTTTCCGGAATTAATCCACAGGATAACAGCAGAGTATCACATTCATATGTTTCTTCTGTTCCCGGAATTGGTTTTAACTTTTCATCCACCTTTGCGATAGTGACTGCCTCTACCCTGTCTTTTCCTTTGATATCCACGACGGTATGACTCAGTTTCAATGGAATATCATAATCATCCAGACACTGTACAATGTTTCGTTTCAGGCCACCGGAATACGGCATCAGTTCTGCCACCACCTGCACCTTTGCGCCTTCAAAGGTCATTCGCCGTGCCATAATCAGACCAATATCACCGGAACCAAGAATGACCACTTTTTTCCCCGGCATTCGTCCCTCGATATTGACGTAACGCTGTGCTGTTCCTGCGGAATAAATACCCGCCGGACGATACCCAGGAATATTTAACGCTCCCCGCGGGCGCTCTCTGCATCCCATAGCCAGAACAACCGCCTCCGCTTCTACGACAAACATCCCCTGCTCGCGGTTCATGCAGGTAATTTTTTTATCCGGACTGATATCCACCACCATGGTAGACAGCAGATATGGGATCTGCATCTCTTCCACTTCCGCAATAAAACGTGCCGCATATTCCGGTCCGGTCAGTTCTTCCTTAAAGGTATGCAGTCCAAATCCATTGTGAATGCACTGGTTTAAAATTCCGCCAAGCTGTTCGTCACGCTCCAGTATCAAAATATCTTCCACACCGGCCTTTCGTGCCGCAACTGCTGCTGCCAGACCTGCAGGTCCGCCGCCGATAATCGCAATTTTCGTTTTCATGCTACAGCTCCTCCTTATCATATCCGATCAGGAATCCTGAATTTCCGCCTTTTTTCGTAATTTCGCTGATGTCACATTCAAGTTCCCTTGCAAGAATCTCCACGGTTTTCGGGGAACAGAATCCTGCCTGACATCTGCCCATTCCGGCGCGGGTTCTGCGTTTTACACCATCCAGCGTTGTCGCGCCCAACGGACGGTGAATTGCAGCTAAAATCTCACCCTCTGTCACCATCTCACAGCGGCAGATTACGTTTGCATATGCCGGATTTTTCTGAATCATCCCATGACGTTCTTCCACGGTCAGTTCTTCCATGCAGACCACACCTTTTCTGGTGGACACAAACTCCGGATTATCCTCTGCCGGAAGCAGTTTTTCAATCAATTCTGCCACGTAAATACCAATGGCCGGTGCACTGGTAAGTCCCGGAGATTCAATCCCGGCCACATCGATAAAGCCCGGCGCATCTGTCACTTCCTCAATGATAAAATCATTTTTTTCTGTATGCGCCCGCAGACCGGCAAAGGATGTGATGTTCTGACGTTTTGGCAGGTTTGGTGTACTTAAACCCGCACGCTGCTGCAGATCATTCAGACCTTCTGCTGTAGTTGCAATATTTTCCTTATCCAATTCATCTACTGCGGTCGGACCAAGCATCAGATTACCATGTACGGTCGGTGTTACCAGCACACCTTTTCCGTATTTTGTCGGAAGCTGGAAAATCGTATGGGATACAAACCCCCCCACTTTTTTATCCAGCAGACAATACTCGCCTTTTCGCGGGATAATCTGAATTTTATGCTCACTAACCATGTTGTGAAAAACGTCCGCGTACACGCCGGCGGCATTTACAACCAGTTTTGTCTCATACACATGATCCTGCGTATGAATCTCAAAATATCCGTCCTTTTTTACAATTTTTTGCACTTCATGATTTAACAAAAACTCTGCACCGTTGGTACATGCATTTTCTGCCAGCGCGATGGTCAGTCCAAAAGGACATACAATGCCGCCTGCCGGTGCATACAGTGCTGCCACAACCTGTTCGGACACCTGCGGTTCCATTTGCCGCACTTCGTCACCGGAAATAATTTTACATCCATCCACACCATTTTTCTCTGCTTTTTCCAGAAGCTGCTCCAGCTTTGGTCTGTCCGCCTCAGAAAAACAAAGCACCAGTGAACCATTCCGTTTATAGGAAAAATCCAGTTCCTTCGAAAGTGCTTCCATCATCCGGCTTCCCTGCACGTTCATTTTTGCCTTTAACGTTCCTGGTGTCGCATCAAATCCCGCATGCACGATACCGCTGTTTGCCTTGCTGGTGCCTTCGCAGATATCACTGCAGCGCTCCAGTACTGCAACGTTTCGTTTCTTTCGCATCAGTTCCCGGGCAATGGCACTTCCGGTGACACCCGCCCCAATGATCATTACATCATACATAAAATCGCTCTCCTTTTCTCGGTTTCGCTTCCTTCAGATCCATCTCGATTTCGCTATGCTTCATCTCGATGTGGCTTCTCGCCACATCGATTTTCAGAAAAGAGTATTCATTCATGCCAGCATGATTCACACCCTTTTCTAAAAATCTGCATGGCTCTGAAGGAAGCAAAAAGAGCCGAACAAAAATAAACCATCTTCATGGTCTCTTTTTTGCTCAGCTCATAATCTCATGCAAATCAATATGTGTTTACTTTAGACTAAGTGTAACACTTATCACCATGGGATTCAAGTCATTTCTATCTATTTGTCAGCTGTTTGTATTTCCCTGTTTTTTTCTCTATTCGCAAAACGCACTTTCAGCGCTTTCCCGCAGCTTTGCCTCACAACTTCGCTCCTTCTTTTGCTCATAAGCTGGCGCTCCCTTTATGTCACTTCCAAAAAGCCGTCCCACACGCAAGCATGTGGACGGCTTTCTTGTCAGACCATATGTGAGCTGTTGAATTACATCATTCCCATTCCCGGTGCGCCGCCTGCTGGCATTGCCGGAGCCGGCTCTTTGATGTCTGCTACAACAGATTCAGTTGTTAATAAGGTAGAAGCAACACTCGTTGCGTTCTGTAATGCACTTCTTGTAACTTTTACAGGATCAAGGATTCCTGCGTCCACCATGTTTACATACTCTTCTTTTGCTGCATCAAATCCGATACCCGGCTCGCTCTCACGAACTTTGTTGATGATAACAGCGCCTTCGAGACCTGCATTTGCGGAAATATAGAATAACGGAGCTTCCAGAGCTTTCAGGATTACTTTTGCTCCTGTCTTCTCATCGCCTTCCAGTGTCTCAGCAAGTTTTGCAACTTCTTTTGTTGCATGGATGTATGCGGATCCGCCACCTGCGATGATTCCTTCCTCTACAGCTGCTTTTGTAGCTGCCAGAGCGTCTTCCATACGCAGTTTGCTTTCTTTCATCTCAGCTTCTGTAGCTGCACCTACACGGATAACTGCTACGCCGCCTGCCATCTTGGCAAGTCTCTCCTGTAATTTCTCACGGTCGAAATCAGATGTTGTTGTCTCGATTTCTGCACGTATCTGAGCAACTCTTGCTTTGATTGCCTCGGAATCACCCTCACCGTCAACGATGATTGTGTTCTCTTTCTGAACTTTAACGGATTTAGCCTGACCGAGCTGTGCCAGTGTTACATCTTTTAATTCCAGACCAAGTTCGGAAGAAATTACAGTACCGCCTGTCAGAATTGCGATATCCTGCAGCATTGCTTTTCTTCTGTCACCATATCCCGGAGCTTTTACGCCGACAACAGTGATAGTTCCACGTAATTTGTTTACGATCAGGTTTGTTAATGCATCACCTTCGATATCCTCAGCGATGATAAGTAATTTTTTACCTGTCTGTAAGATCTGCTCTAACAGTGGTAATATTTCCTGAATGTTTGTGATCTTTTTATCTGTGATCAGGATATATGGCTCGTCAAGGTTTGCTTCCATTTTATCCATATCAGTTGCCATGTATGCGGAAATGTATCCACGGTCAAACTGCATACCTTCTACTAAGTCTAACTCCGTTTGCATTGTCTTGGACTCTTCGATTGTGATAACGCCGTCTGCGGAAACTTTTTCCATAGCGTCTGCTACCATATTTCCTACTGTCTCATCACCAGCGGAGATTGCTGCAACTTTCGCAATATGATTCTTTCCATCCACTTTCTGGCTCATAGCTGCGATTGCTTTTACAGCTGCCTCAGTTGCTTTCTTCATACCTCTTCTCATAACGATTGGATTTGCACCTGCCTCCAGGTTTTTCATTCCCTCTTTGATCATGGCCTGTGCAAGAACAGTAGCAGTTGTTGTACCATCACCGGCTACATCGTTTGTCTTTGTAGCTGCCTCTTTTACAAGCTGTGCACCCATGTTCTCAAATGCATCCTCAAGCTCGATGTCTTTTGCGATTGTAACACCATCGTTTGTGATCAGCGGAGCGCCGAAAGATTTGTCCAGAACTACGTTTCTTCCTTTCGGTCCCAATGTAACACGAACGGTATCTGCTAATTTATCTACACCAGCTTCCAGAGCTTTTCTTGCCTCTGATCCATATTTTAATTCTTTTGCCATGATGAATTTCCTCCTTCATTCATTAACCTATAGCCTATGCACATTCTATTTCTATGCATATGTTCTTTTCTCTTCTATTATTCTGATTTTCCGATTTCTTTGTGAAATCCCATTTTTTCTGATATATTTCAGAAATATAATTACTCAACGATTGCAAGGATATCATTCTGTCTTACGATGATGTACTCCTCACCCTCTAATTTCACTTCGTTACCTGCATATTTAGAATAAATAACTTTATCACCCGGTTTTACCTGCATGGTTACTTCTTTGCCATCCACCATTCCGCCAGGTCCTACAGCAATTACTTCTGCTTCCTGTGGTTTCTCCTGTGCACTTGTTGTAAGGATCAGACCTGATTTTGTGGTCTCTTCTGCTTCTACCTGTTTCAATACAACTCTGTCACCTAATGGTACTAATTTCATGATGTGATTCCTCCTTATTCTATATATAAGTATTATGCTTTCTTCTGTCTTATTAGCACTCATTTCTTTCGAGTGCTAACCGATAGACATATAATAGTAATTTTGTACCTGAATCGCAACTAAATTGATTCGTATTTATATACATATTTTTCTAACAATTCTCATATATACTCTTTTTTTCTCTTTCTTTCTCATTTTTTCATTTTTTCATATAACAAAAATTGCGTTTTGTCAAAAATCATGGTTCCATTTTTATTCAGCAATATCCATTTACTTTTATCAAAAAAAGAACCCGAGCAATATACTGATACCCGGGTTCCTACATCATCTATGTTTTTCTTCTATTATCTAATCTGGTAAACTGTTATCCATATTTTTTCAAACAAAAACAACTTACCTGTTTACTTTGCTAGATCAATTCAAAATGCTTCAGCGCGTGATAAATACCATCTTCATGCAGATTTTTTGTGACATAATCCGCATGCGCCTTCGCCACATCGGTTCCGTTTCCCATGGCAACGCCCACACCGGCAAAATCCAGCATGTCCAGATCGTTGGCACTGTCACCGAATGCATAAGTATCTTTTACATCTATGCCAAGTTTTTCACACACGCAGGCAATTCCGCTGGCTTTGCTGTATCCTTTCGGAACCACTTCCATGACCACATCACCGTGAACCATGAAATCGTAATCGTCCTTCAGCAGTTCCATAACTGCCGGATAATCCCTGTCATGGATCAGCACGGAAAACTTGCTGGCTTCCCAGTGTTCCTCATTTCCACGGATCGGCATAATACAGTCTTTCATTGCTTCCAGCAGATATCTGCCATACGAATCTCTACTTATAATATCTGCATCCATATACAGCATATGGCGACCTTCCATAACCATCGCAATATCATAATCATAAAAAGTCTGCACTGTTTTTTTCAATAATTCCCGGTCAAGAGCCTTGTACAGCAAATCTTCGCCTTCATATTCTATAAATGTTCCACAGCCGCAGACAATGCCGTCAAATCCCATGCCAAGCAGTTCCTCGCTGTTAATAAATACTCTGGTCCGTCCACTGCAGAGAAAGGTCTGGTGTCCATTCTCCCGAAGCTGTCTGATCGCGTCTTTGGTACTTTGTGGAATGAAGTTTTCTTTGTCCCATAAAGTTCCGTCAATATCAAAAAAAATCGCTGCCATATATGTTTTGTTTCCTTTCTGTTTCCCTTATCTGTCCTGTTTTTTGATTATAACGGTTTTCACAGACAAATGCAAATATAGTGAAGATTTCCTCCGATGCTTCTGCCATTGCAGGAGTCAATGCGCAGGAAATCCTTGATATCATGAGCGATACAGACCGTGAAACCGTGGATCAGATCATCACCAATCATATGTCCGCAGAGACAATGAAAGAAGCCACATCCTACATCACCAGTGGGGATACTACAGGGCTGAAACAGTTTGCGAAAGATACGTTGACTGCGTCTGAGATGGAGCAGATTCGGGAACTTTATAAGAAATATAAAAGTACGTTTAATTAAATTCTTGTTTATAGTGTTGGTTATAATTTAATATGTGTGAAAAAATCAAAGAAAATTTCCTCACTCACTAACCGTTCACTGCCCTCGTTTTGCTTCGGTTTTATCGCGCT
>CAVEOS010000027.1:0-30756 GCA_963617435.1 Lachnospiraceae bacterium | reverse complement strand
CGTAGTACTGTGTACAAGCCTCTGTAGTAATAGTGAAGCCCTGTGGTACCGGAAGTCCAAGACCTGTCATCTCAGCAAGGTTTGCACCTTTACCTCCAAGAAGTTCGCGCATGCTGGCGTTACCTTCGCTAAATAAGTACACCCATTTTGCCATTTCTAATTCCTCCTAAAATATACATTGTGTTTTGCAAGCAGATAAACTTCTGCTTTTTTTAGCAATTTTTCACATTTCGTTTCGTGTTTTCCCCGAAACTTCGTCTATATTTTACCACATTTTTTCCAGATTTCAACCTTTTTTGTGAAATTTCTAACGAAACACTTACCTTTTTTTCACTACCCCACAAGTTGGTGACTATCCGCTCATTTTTCGCTCATTTTCAACCATCGTGCATGATATATTTTACCTGTTTCAGTTTTTCCAGTCTATTGCATATTCTCTATTTAGCATTACTTATGATGTTCTCTTTACCTATAATCTACACGTATGTTTTAACCTATACGTTTTCTTTTTTCTCACGAAGAAGCTGCATGCCAATGACAAGGATCAGACCCACCAGGCAGGCTTCTACATTGAAATTATGCAGGCTCATTGCTTTCTGCGGAACTGACAATGTGGTTGGTCCCTGTACGATAGCGTAAAAAGATCCGATCATCATACCAAGGATCAGGTAAACCATCTGTGGACGATATTTTTCCAGGCAAACCTGAATTCCTTTTACTACAAATACAACACCAGCCAGAATACCACAGCCAAAAATCAGCAGACTTGGGAAATAGGAAAGATCCATTCCCATCAGACCACGTACCGCTGAAATCACCGGAATGTATGCGCCAAAGATCAAAAGTAATGTTGAGCCGGAAATACCAGGCAGAAACATTGCGGAAATCGCTACCATACCGATCAGGAACAACTTAAGTTCAAGTCCAAAAGAAAAATGCCCAAGGTTCATTGTACCAGCGCCGACTTTTCCATTCAGCCAGGTGATACCTGCAACAATCACAATGCCAAGGATACAGAATAAAATGCCTTTTTTCACTTCACGGAAACTGCTCTTTTCTTCCCGCATGATCAACGGAATCGCACCTGCGATAAATCCGATAAACAAAGAACTTACAACATAAATATGACTTTCAAAGATTGCTGATAAGGCCACAACCGCCAGTCCCATTCCGATGATCCAGCCGATTCCCAGCTTGATCAGATACTTCAATGCTTCTTTTTTCTCTGCCATTTTTCTGCCACCTTTCTATGCTTTTGCCTCCGGAAACTCCAGATGAACCACAAAACCATCCGCATTTTCTGCAGATATCGTTCCCTTCATTGCCTCCATCAGATGTTTCACAATGTATAGGCCAAGACAGTTTCCTTCTTTTTTGTTCCGGGACTCATCTGCCCGGTAAAACTCATCAAAAATATACGGTAATTTATCCTCTGGCACACCCACACCATTATCCTTTATATCCAGATATACGGTTCCGTCTTTTGTCCGCAAAGATAATACCATACACAAAGGCGTCTGTTCCGCATATTTTCTGCTGTTTTCCAGTAAATTGTCAAGAATCCTCTGAAACTGTTCCGGATCAATTTCTACCTCTGTCGTCAATTCCTCTGTATCAAATACGATGCGTTCCTGCGTCGGATCTGACAGCTCCCGTTTTGCCTTCACATACTGATGTAAAAAGCTGCACAGATCGATCCGCTGCATTGATACCGGCATATTTCCTGTTTCTACCTTCGACAGATAAAACAGCTGATTCAGCAGCACATCCATATCTCCGGATCTGCGGTAGGCCGCCTGTAAAAATTTATTCTGTAATTCTGGTGTCGCCGCAACACCATCCATCAGTCCCTTAATGGTTCCTCGAATTGTTATCAGCGGAGTGCGCAGATCATGGGAAATTCCGGCGATCATATCCGTTCTCGCCTTTTCGTATTTGCGGTTTTTCTCCTGTTCCCGCAAAATATGCTGCTGCATTTCGTTAAAAGTGTCACAGACTTCTTCGAATTCCTGTTCACCAACGTAGATGATATCTTGTCCCAGCTCATTGTTTTTAATCCGCTTCGCTCCATCAGACAGCGCATCCAGCGGTTCCATGATCCGGCTGGTCAGTCGTTTTGTAAAAAAACTGGCTCACCAGAATCAACGCAACGATACACAATCCACCATCTGCTGCAAACAGTAATACAAACTGATGTTTACGCAGTGTAAAATCTTTCAGATAATCCTTTAGCTGTTCTTCTTCTATGATGGGTTCCATCATTGTTTTAAATTCTGTTTCCACTGATTCTGCATAGATTTTGATCACCAGCATATTAATTGCAAAAAACAGCACTAATATGATCAAAACCATCCATGCGTTGGAACGGAAAATTCGTCGTTTTACTGTATTTTTTTTCACCATGTCCACTCTCCCCGCTCTTATGGAATCAATCTTTTTCTCTGCAGTTTTCCTGTTCTTCAATGATTCTAAAAAATGTGTCATCTTACGCGAACCAAAATCACTCACAAAGACACAGGCGTAGACTGCTCCATGTTTCTGCATTTATTATAACGTAGAGATCATAACAAACAAAGGGTGAAGTTTTAAACAATTTCTAAACAAACATTTTGAAAACAAAAATCCCATTGCTTCTTAATAAATACCAAAAGTAAATATTAAAAACAATGGGATTCCTATCTGTTCTGTCCTAAGATATCTCACAAACTGCTCTATATTTCATTTCTGAATCTTAGAATATCAAATTCTGAAGTATAACATTTTAGAATGTAAATTTATCTGCAAAGTAAGCATCCAGCTCATCAATCGGAATACGAACCTGCTCCATAGTATCACGGTCACGAACAGTAACTGCATAATCTTCCTCGGAATCAAAATCGTATGTGACACAGAACGGTGTACCGATCTCGTCCTGACGACGATAACGTTTACCGATGTTTCCTCTGTCATCGAACTCACAGTTGTATTTTTTGCAAAGCTGCTCAAATACTTTCTCTGCGCCCTCATTTAATTTTTTGGATAACGGAAGGACACCGATCTTAACCGGAGCCAGAGCCGGATGGAAATGAAGAACGGTCCTTACGTCCGGTTTCTCCTCTGTTCCGATGTTCTCCTCATCATATGCACCACAAAGGAATGCAAGTACCACACGGTCTGCACCAAGGGATGGTTCAATAACGTATGGGATGTATTTTGTATTTTTCTGATCATCAAAGTAGGTCAGATCCTGTCCGGATGTATTCTGGTGCTGTGTCAGGTCATAATCGGTACGATCTGCAATACCCCAGAGCTCGCCCCATCCAAACGGGAATAAGAACTCGATATCACTGGTTGCTTTGCTGTAGAAGGATAACTCTTCCTGATCATGGTCACGGACACGCATCTCTTCTTCTTTCATGCCGAGAGATTTCAGCCAGTTGATACAGAAGTTTCTCCAGTACTCAAACCATTCAAGATCTGTATCCGGCTCACAGAAGAACTCAAGCTCCATCTGCTCAAACTCTCTGGTACGGAAGGTGAAGTTACCCGGTGTGATCTCGTTACGGAATGATTTACCGATCTGGCCGATACCAAACGGGATTTTCTTTCTGGATGTACGCTGTACGTTTTTGAAGTTTACGAAAATACCCTGTGCGGTCTCCGGACGAAGATATACGGTATTTTTTGCATCCTCTGTTACACCCTGGAATGTTTTAAACATCAGGTTGAACTGACGGATATCAGTAAAGTTATGTTTGCCGCAGGTCGGGCACGGTACGTTATTGTCAGCGATGAAATCTTTCATCTCTTCCTGTGTCCATCCGTCTACGGAACCTTTTAACTCGATATTGTTGTCTGCTGCGAAATCCTCAATGATCTTATCTGCACGGAAACGCTCATGACATTCTTTGCAATCCATCAGCGGATCAGAGAAACCGCCAAGATGTCCGGATGCAACCCATGTCTGCGGGTTCATCAGGATGGCACAGTCAACACCTACGTTGTACGGGCTCTCCTGGATAAATTTCTGCCACCATGCTTTTTTTACGTTGTTCTTTAACTCAACACCAAGATTTCCGTAATCCCATGTATTTGCAAGTCCACCGTAAATCTCAGATCCCGGATAAACAAATCCTCTGGATTTTGCCAGTGCTACAATTTTTTCCATTGTCTTTTCCATGATATATCCTCTTTCTTCCATTTATTTTTAGGGACTGATCGCAAATATGCATAATCCGCCTCCTAATTCATCTGCTTCATTCTACAGGCTACTTCGTTCAAATCAAACAATTGCTGTGTATTTGTTCGATTCTTGAAGCAAACTATTTGTACAGTACATATACAAGTATCGCTTCGTCTGTATCCTGTTCTTTCTGTGTGACGTTCACCTGCTTCTCCGAAGTCACTTCTGTGCCCTCCGTGGAAACATACGCAATTTTTCCCGGAACGATCAGATCTGAGTTTTCCTTTACGATCAGTACTTTCAGATCGTCATCATCCAGCAATGTGGAACCTTTTACGGTTTTCGTATCCGCCTTTCCATCTGTCACCGGATAAAAATCCAGATCAAAATCATAGCCTGCTGACTGTGCTTCCACAATGCTTCCGGAAAAACACTCAATACCCGTAAAATCACTGAACGTCTCTGCACTTTCATACTGCAGGGTAAGATATGCTTTTTTCTCTTCCACTTTTGAATCCGTCACAGAAACTGATTTTTTCCCGTGCTCTGCGGTGTAATCATCTACTGCATTCTGAACATATGTATCCAGTTCCTCCTGAACATAATAAGACTGGTCAAAGGACTCTACAGCCGCTTCCAGAATTTTACCGTTTCTCTGTAATGCAATGGTATTCTCCTGTACATCCAGCTTTGCGCCGCATGCACCAAGCAGCATACTCATTCCGATACAACAGCCAAGCGCCGCCATTCTTTTCTTCATATCTTATCCTCCAAATCCAGAATGTCACATTTTTTATTCAAGAATGCTCTCGCCATTGCTGCTCACCACCTATAAAGATGGGCGTCACCTCTTATCTGACATTCTGTAATTTCCGTAGCCAGCACACTGCAAATTTCATACCAATGTGGTACTGCCTGCATCAATTTCTAAATTATAACGGTTTATGCCTCTGATTGCAAGTATTCCTAGGTCAAAAAAGCAAGGGTCTTTAATTCTTTTTCCACATACTGCCTCATATAATACGCAATCAGCTTCGCAACCTGCCCGAACACTTCCTCCGTCACCGTAAATGTATACAGTTTTTCCACCGGTGCTGTCACTATGTACTGCATGGTATATAATGCGGCCTCATCCAGCGGATATTTCACCGGTCCCGGCTGACATTCCCTGCACATCACGCCGTTGCTTTTTTCATCAAAACACCAGAGCTGCTCCCTGCTGCCGCATGCCGTGCAGGCAAACACATTCGGATACACACCAAAATAAACCAGCGTTTTCAGTTCGTAGATCACCCGGACAAGCTTCGGAGACAGAGACGGCACGCTGAGTGCCCGCAGCGTCTGATAAACCAGTTTCAGCTGATTGACACAGTCATTATTTTCCTGGCAGAAATAGTCCGCCAGTTCCAGAAAATAACAGCCATAATATGTCTTATCCAGATCCATGGCAAGTTCCCGGAAATAATTGCTGATCTCCGCCTTTACAACCGTGTAGGAACTGCGTCCCTCGTATGCCTCGAAGGTCCCGAAGCAGAACAGGTTTGTAGCTGCCTGCAGGGAGCTTTTCGGTCGTCTTGCTCCCCGCGCAAAAGCAGTGATCTTCCCGCGTTCACGGGTTAAAATTGTAATTCTTTTATCGTATTCTCCCACCGGCATCGTGTTCAGGATCATTCCTGTCAAAATGCAAGTCTTCCCCATAAACGTTTCCACTTCTTCCCTTACTGATTATTCGTTGATATTATATCCAAAATTTTTCATCTGGACATCGCTGTCGCGCCAGCCTTTGCGCACTTTTACCCAAAGACGCAGATTGACTTTACACTCCAGTAATTTTTCAATTTCAAAACGGGCATTGCTGCCGATTTTTTTCAGCATGGCGCCACCTTTTCCAATGATGATTCCCTTGTGAGAGTCACGCTCACAGATGATAGTTGCCTCGATATCGGTAATTCCGTTCTTTCTCTGCTTCATGGACTCGATTGTTACGGCGATACCATGCGGGATCTCCTCATTCAATGCATGCAGGGATTTCTCACGGATGATCTCTGCCACGATCTGACGCTCCGGCTGATCTGTTACGGTATCCTCATCGTAAAACATCGGTCCATACGGCAGATATTTGAAGATCATATCAATGATCGTGTCGGTATTATCTCCATGCAATGCAGAAGCCGGAATGATCTCTGCAAAATCCAGAAGTTTGCGGTATGCATCGATAAACAGCAGGACTTCTTCTTTTTTTACTGTATCTGTCTTGTTGATAACAAGGATCACCGGCAGATTGGATTTTCGAAGCTGCTCGGCAATGTGCTGCTCACCGGCACCGATAAATGTGCTCGGCTCCACCAGCCAGACAATGACATCTACGTCCTGTAAGGTACGCTCTGCCACGGTCACCATGTACTCGCCCAGTTTATTTTTTGCTTTATGGATACCCGGTGTGTCCAAAAATACGATCTGTCCGCGGTCGGTATCTGTATACACGGTCTGAATCCGGTTTCTTGTGGTCTGCGGTTTCTTGGATGTGATAGCAATCTTCTGACCAATTAACTGATTCATCAGTGTGGATTTTCCTACGTTTGGTCTTCCGATCAGCGTAACAAATCCGGATTTAAAATTTGCGTTCATGCGTTATCTCCTTGTAATTTATCTCCTCAGATTCTACCCGTTTCATCCACACGGATTACTAAGGGTAAAATCAATCTGACTCATAATTATTTTTTATAATGTTTCTAATACATCAAACAGCTCTGACTCTTCTTTTAATTTTCCTTCGTTTCCGATGGCACAGATATAGCTGTGATCCAATACCGCCTGCATGGTATCTGCAAGATTTCGGATATCCTGCGGTTCGGTGTGCAACGCCTGTTCACGCTCCTCCTGAACCATCTCGTAAGTTACACCGGTCAAATAGGAAAGCAGAGATCTTCTGCCCTGGCTTAACGGTGTCAGAGGTGCATCCAGCTCACTGAAGGCTCCGATGACAAAACGTGTCATGGCACGCTCATCTGCATCAAAGTTTTTCAGATATTCCGGCACACCACGGTATACATCCAGTGTGCGTCCAAGGTTCGGATCACGATAAGACAGGAAGCATACGTCTCCGTTTCTGCCTACGTTTGTACCGCATCCATAAGCACCGCCTTTGACACGGATGTTCTGCCACAGGTATTCATAATTCATAATTACTTTAAATACACGCATTGCTCCGTGGTATGCATACCCGTCCTGCGCGTAATTTCCTGCCAGGGAAACATACTGAATCTGGGAAGCATCCAGAAATCCCTCGTTTTTCTGCTCCGGAAGGGAAATTTCTGCCATCTCTTTTGCAGTGTCTGCATGCAGGCCTTCTATGATCTGTCCAGTCAGTGCTTTCAATGCCGCATAACCGGCCACGTCACTGGTCACACTTACCAACAGATTCTGCGGCTGGAAGATCAGTTTGCAGACTTCCTGTAATTTCTCCACCAGATTCTGTTTTTCAGACTCATAATTGGTCACAATATGGTCTAACACCTCATAAAATCCAATGCCCTGTACACTGTCCGCATATTTTGCACGTTTGGAATAATAGGACAATGCTCTGGTAGCAGAAATCACGTTTCCACTGTCGCTGAGCTCATTGCGCAGTCTGGATTTTACCTGAGCCAGAATTTCATAAATACGTTTCTCATCTGTAAACTGGGTAGACAACATCATACTCTTGATCAGTTCCACACCACGGGCAAGATTTGCTTCCAACACTTTCAGACGTACTTCGTATTTTACCTGATAGTTATTTGTATGCTGCACATCTCCAGTAACGTTCACTTCATTGGAAATGCCGCCAGTACACAGGTTTACTTCATCCGTAAAATCAGTATAGGAATAATCTGCAGTGTTCAGTTTACCCATCAGCACTTTCAGAATTCCCATATACGGGATCAGATCCTCGGAAATATGATGTGCGTCAAACAGCAGATCCAGATAAACGACACCGTTGGTCTGATAATCATGCCACAGATACGGAACAGCTGCGATAGTTTCTTCCGCATTTTTATACGGCTCACTGGTCTGCTTCATATCCTCACGGAACAGCAGTGGAATCGTCTCAAGCTGTTCTTTGGAAGACGGCTCTTCTTCATATTTTTCCAGAGCTTTTGTCTCCTCCACCAGTTTTGCAATCTCTGCTTCACTTAAGGATGCTTTATATGCCTGTAATTTTTCTTTTAACGCCTGCTCTCTCTTGCCAGTCAGACCGATTTCCGGAACGACACGTACAAGAGAACAATGTGTATTATCCAGTAAATATTTCTGGATCAGCTGTTCAAAATAGTCGGTATCCAGCTGTTTTCTGAGGAAAGCATATACGCCCAGTTCTTCGATATGAAGGAACGGCGCATTCTCATCGTACAGCCAGCTGTCCATAAGCTGCAGACCAAACATCAGTCCTTTCGGGTAACGCCCAAAATCGGCTTCACGGAACTTAAATTCAGAACCATTGATGGCTGCCAGCAATGTATTTTTATTAACTCCGTTCTTCACCTGTTCCTGCAATACCTCGCGGATGATCTGCACGAAACGCTCCTGATCAGAAGCATTGGCATGTTTTGCTACAATGGAGAAAAACGGCTGATAGGTGCCGCTGTCATATCCACCATAAATATCGGTACCAATGCCTGCATCCAATAACGCCTGTTTGATCGGCGCGCCCTGTGTGCTGAGCAGTGCGTAATCCAGAATATCAAAAGCGATGTACTGTTCTCTGTTTAAATTGTTTCCAACGGCCCAGTTGCAGGACAGATAGGTATTGTTTTCGGTGCTGTCTGTGCTGGAGATGGAATATGGAATTTCATGCTCCACCGGTGCTGCAAACGGTGCCTGCTCCGGAATGGTGGAATCCACATCAATTCTGTCATAATGGCTTAAATATTCCTCATTCAGCCAGTTTAATTTTTCTACCACATCCATATCGCCATACAGATAGATCCAGGAATTGGACGGATGATAATATTTGCGATGGAAATCCAGATAGTCCTCATATGTCAGCTCCGGGATCACCTGCGGATCTCCGCCGGACTCATTGCTGTATGGGGTATCCGGGAATAAGGAACGTAAAATCTCACGATCCAGCACGCCATCTGCGGAAGAAAAGGCACCTTTCATCTCATTATATACAACACCGTTTAAGGTCAGCTCATCTTCCGGGCTTTTCAACTCATAATGCCAGCCTTCCTGACGGAAAATATTCTGTTCTTTGTAAATATTCGGTGAAAAAACACTGTCCAGATAAACGTCCATTAAGTTCTGGAAATCTTTATCGTTGCAGCTTGCCACCGGGTAAATGGTCTTATCCGGATAAGTCATTGCATTTAAGAATGTATTCAGAGAACCTTTTGCCAGCTCAATAAACGGATCTTTTACCGGGAATTTCTTACTTCCGCATAATACCGTGTGCTCAATGATGTGCGGTACACCGGTGCTGTCCTTTGGCGGTGTGCGGAATGCAATGTAAAATACTTTATTGGCATCCTCGTTTGACATCACACAGATACGTGCGCCGCTTTTTTTGTGTACAAGCAGCATGCCGTCTGAGTGAATATCATCCAGTCGTCTCTCCTCTCTGATCTCATACGCGTTTAACTGACTCAATTCTGGTTTCAAATATCGTTTCCTCCAATTTCTTCTGCCCTCTGGCAGACTCTCTTTCTATAAAAAATTACACTTCTAGTATTTTTTCCAGTATCTTTTATTTTTACACAATTTCTTCCAAAAGTAAAGAGGCTGTCCAATTGGACAGCCCCTTTGGGTCACATATTCATTTATCTAAATAAATTAACCCAGACGTGTAACATTTGCAGCCTGTGGTCCTTTATCGCCTTCGATCACTTCGAATTCAACAGCCTCCCCATCTTTCAGCTCTTTGAATCCATCCATGTTCAGTGCGGAGAAATGAACGAAAATATCATTTCCTTCTGCATCTGAAATAAATCCATAACCCTTTTTTGCATTAAACCATTTTACAGTTCCCTGTTGCATAAAATACTTCCTCCTAATACATACGCACAATCTGTGCAAAATTGACAAGCTAAACGTATCATAATTTAACATTTTTGTCAAGAAAATACGAAACATCTGTCATTTCGGTCATTTGTTTATTCACAATGAACGAATCATGCGTTGTTTTTCTGTGAAATTCCATATTTCTGTCTACAGTTCTGCAAAATGATCCTGTTTCATTGAAACTGAAACCTGCGGGAATGGAATCTCAATCTGATGCTCATCCAGCGCATATTTCACATTTTCCGTGATTCGCCATCTGGTTTCCCAGTAATCTGCAGTCTTCACCCAGACACGAATGCCAATGACGACCGCACTGTCTCCCAGACTGTCTACGAACACATGATATGTTTCTTCGTCAGTCATACATTTTTTTTCCTGCTCTAAAACCACGGAAATCACTTGCTTTGCCAGACGTATATCCGCATCATAAGAAATCCCAACGGTAATATCGATCAGTCTTTTATCCTGCTGTGTCATATTTGTCAGACTTGAATTCGCCAGATTGCCGTTCGGTAAAACGACTGTTTTGTTATCAACAGTCAGCAATTTCGTATAGCAAAGCTGAATCTCCGTGACGGTACCTTCATTTCCATGTGTGTCTTCATAAATATAATCTCCCACTTTAAATGGTTTCAAAATCAGGATCAGCACTCCACCCGCAAAGTTAGATAAAGTTCCCTGTAAAGCCAGACCTACAGACAGACCAACGGAACCGATCACAGCAATGACAGAGCTTGCCGTAATACCAAATTTTCCCAACACCATCACGATCAGCATAAAATGCAGTCCAACACGGCAGATATTATCCAGAAACTGCTTTACTCCTTCATCCCAGTTTGTTCTGTCAAGGAATCTGCGGATAAATTTTCGAATCAGCCTAATTACTTTCCGACCGACAAGCAGTACGATCACCGCTATGATCAGTTTTACCAGAAAATCCAGAACAGAAGGGAACGAATCCTCAAGATATTTGATGACTGTATCCCACGACCAGAAATTCACATTGTCTGATACTGCTTCTGTGACTTCATCGGCCAAATTTTGTGTCAATACAAATTTAAGCATATATTATATTTGCTCCATTTCTTCTCTATTTCTACTATATAACTCAAATCCAGAGTCAGAACGTAACTGCGCATGACTCTGAATTTAAGCTTCTTTCAAGAATACACTCCATTTTCTTTATTACATACAGTTAATATTAGTTTACTCACTCAAAAGATGAATAAACAGTCCGCTTCTTAACTTTGGCTCAAACCATGTGGATTTTGGTGGCATCAGAAGTCCTGCATCTGCCACAGCAAACAGTTCCCCGATAGAAGTCGGATACATGGCAAAGGCAGCTTTTGCATCTTCGTGGCATCGTTTTTCCAGTTCTTCGGTTCCACGGATACCCCCGACAAAATCAATCCTCGGATCCGTTTTCGGATCTGCAATGTCAAGTACCGGTGTCAGCATCAGATCCTGTAGCAAAGAAACATCCAGTCCTTTCACCGGATTATCACTTTGATTTTCTGGGCGGACGCTGCAGGTATACCACTGCTCCTTCAGATACATGGAAAAGGTTCCTTTCTCCTGCGGATGTTTGTCCTCAACAGTAAGTTCCGATACTTCAAAAAGTTCCTGCATTTTCTGTAAAAATGCATCCTCTGTCATGCCGTTTAAATCTTTGACCACACGGTTGTAATCCAGAATTTTTAATTCGCTCTCCGGGAACAGTACGGACAGGAAGAAATTGAACTCTTCTTCCCCGGTATAGTCCGGATGCTTACTTCTGCGTTTTTCCCCTACTTTTACGGCAGAAGCTGCACGATGATGTCCATCCGCGATATAAATCTGATTAATGCCTGCAAAAGCTTCACGGACAGCTACGATATCTGCTGCGTCCCCGATCACCCACACTCTGTGGCGAATACCATCCGGAGAAGTGAAATCATATTCCGCATCCTGCTCTTTTACCTTATTTACGACAACCGTAATCGCTGCATTATCACGGTACGCCAGGAAAATTGGTCCTGTCTGGGCGTCACAGATATCTACATGGCGGATACGATCCTGTTCCTTTTCCGCACGGGTATTTTCATGCTTTTTGATCACATTATTCTCATAATCATCGATGGATGCGCATGCGGTGATACCTGTCTGCGTCCGTCCGTTCATAGTCAGCTCATAAATATAATAGCAAGCCTCTTTGTCCCGGATAAAATCCCCTTTTGCCATCATGTCCCACAACGTATCATGGGCTTTCTGGTAAACTTCCGGCGCATAGGTATCCACGGAATCATCAAACTGTGTCTCTGCACGGTCGATCTTCAGAAAAGATTCCGGCTCGCGCAATACTTCCTCTTTTGCTTCTTTTCGATTATATACATCATATGGTAATGCAGCAATTTTCGCTGCTTTCTCTCTGCATGGGCGCACACATGCAAATGGTCTGATCTCTGCCATTTTATTTTCTCCTTTTTGTAAAAAAAGGCGTGGAAACAAAGCTGTACTCTCTGTTCCCACGCCGACTCTATGATCTTTTATTTGATCACTCTTACTTTTAATACACCGTCAATTGCAGCCAGTTTTTCAACAACATCTGCGGTTGCCGGAGCATCCAGATCCAGAAGTGAATAAGCATAGTCATTGCGGCTCTTATTTGTCATATCGGCAATATTGACACCTGCTTCACCTAATACAGATGAATACTGACCGATCATGTTCTTGATGTTTTTGTGCAGGATCGCGATTCTTGCAACACCTGTGCACACACCCATGTTACAATCCGGATAATTTACAGAATGTGTAATATTTCCGTTCTCAATATAATCAATCACTTCCTGTACAGCCATTACTGCGCAGTTATCTTCAGATTCTGCGGTAGATGCGCCAAGGTGCGGGATCACGATGCAGTTCTCCACGCCTGCTGTGGTCGGATTTGGGAAATCTACGACATATTTGCGTACTTTTCCGGCTTTTAAAGCCTCAACCATAGCTGCTTCATCTACTAAAGTATCGCGGGCAAAATTCAGAACGATAACGTTCTCTTTCATCATTGCGATGGCCTCTTTGCTGATCATTCCTTTTGTGGAATCCAGAAGCGGTACATGAATTGTGATGAAATCACACTCTTTGTAAATGTCCTCTACTGCCAGCACATGTTTTACTTTGGTAGAAACATTCCATGCTGCGTTGACAGACAGATACGGATCATAACCAAGCACATCCATGCCCAGTGCTACCGCCGCATTGGCAACCTGCACACCGATGGCTCCAAGTCCGATGACACCAAGTTTTTTCCCTTTGATTTCAGTTCCTGCAAATGCTTTTTTTGCTTTCTCAGCTGCTTTTGCAATTCCTTCATCTTCTTTGTTCTCTTTTACCCAGTCAATACCGCCTGTAATATCACGGCTTGCAAGAAGCATGCCTGCGATCACCAGCTCTTTTACACCGTTTGCATTTGCACCTGGTGTATTGAATACGACAATTCCCTGATCTGCACATTTATCCAGCGGAATATTGTTGACACCTGCACCTGCACGGGCTACTGCCAGCAGTGATTCCGGAAGATCCATGTCATGCATAGCTGCACTACGTACTAATGCAACCTCTGCCGCATTGAAATCATCTGTTTTCTCATAGGTATCCGGGAATAATTCCAGACCGCACGCTGCGATCGGATTTAAACAATGAAACTGAACCATTTTTGTTTCCTCTTTTCTTCAACTTTTTTCAACTCAATTTTTCTGACCGGGACATCTCACCTGCTCAGTCAGTTTTGCCTTTCGGCACACACTTTTTACATTTTGAAAATAATCAATCGTAACGATTGTCATTCTCATATCGCAGTAAAACTCAAATATGATTCACAAATTTACTTTGTGTTCTCAGCCTCGAATTTCTTCATAAATTCAACCAATGCGATCACGCCCTCTTTTGGCATTGCATTGTAGATAGAAGCACGCATACCACCAACAGTTCTGTGTCCTTTCAAATTCTCCAGACCTGCTGCTTTTGCTTCTGCAACAAATTTTGCATCCAGATCTTTGTCACCTGTTACAAACGGAACGTTCATCAGGGAACGGTCTTCTTTGCGGACAGTACCTTTGAACAGTTTGCTGTTGTCAAGAAAATCATATAAGATTGCTGCTTTCTCCTCGTTACGTTTTTTCATTGCTTCCAGACCGCCAAGGCTCTTGATCCATTTGAATACTTTACCGCAAATGTAAATACCGTAGCATGGCGGTGTATTGTACATGGAACCTTTGTCCGCCTGTGTTTTGTATTTCATCAGAGTCGGTACATAATCCGGCAGATCATCGCGGATCAGATCCTCACGAATGATTACGATCTGTACGCCGGCAGGTCCGATATTTTTCTGAACGCCGCCCCAGATCACGCCGTATTTCTCTACGTCCATCGGCTCTGACAGGAAGCATGAAGATACGTCTGCTACCAGAGTTTTTCCTTTGGTATTCGGCAGTTCATGATATACAGTTCCGTAAATGGTGTTGTTCTGGCAAATGTATACATAATCTGCATCATCATCGATCGGAAGATCGGAACAATCCGGAATATAAGTAAATGTCTCATCCTCAGAAGAAGCGATTTTTACTGCCTTTCCGTATTTCTTTCCTTCCTCATATGCTTTCTTTGCCCACTGACCTGTTACGATGTAATCAGCCACACCGTTTTTCATCAGGTTCATCGGAACTGCGGAGAACTGTAATGCTCCACCACCCTGTAAGAATAATACTTTGTAATTGTCCGGGATATGTAATAAATCCCTTAAATCTGCTTCAGCCTCATCAATGATTTCCTGAAACATGGAAGAACGATGACTCATCTCCATAACGGACATACCGCATCCACGGTAATCAAGCATCTCCTCCTGTGCCTCTTTCAGCACTTCTACCGGTAATACTGCCGGTCCAGCTGAGAAATTGTAAACTCTGCTCATTTTGAAACCTCCTGGATTTTTCCTGCTTTGCAGGATTTTTTATTATGAACACCTTCCGGGCAGCAAAGAGATTGCTCTCCCTGTACAGTGCCACCCGGATGCGTCATTTATCTGTTCTTCAGATTAGATAAATCAAATGCTTCGCTAATCGGTGCGCCAGGTGCCACCATCGGCCAAACATTATCATCACTGTCAATGATACAATCGATGAGTACCGGTGTCTTCATTTCCAGTGCTTTTGCCAGATCTTTGGCAAATTCTTCCTGTGTCGCTGCACGCATGCCTGTGGCTCCCATAGCCTCAGCAAGTTTTACGAAATCCACTCCATCGTTTAAGATCGTGTTGGAATAACGTTTCTCATAAAATAATCCCTGCCACTGATGTACCATGCCAAGTACCTGATTGTTGATGACAATCTGGATCAGTGGAAGCTTCTGACGGATTGCTGTGGCAATCTCGTTCATATTCATACGGAAACAGCCGTCACCTGCAATGTTGATGACCTTTTTCTCCGGATTTGCGACCTGTGCGCCGATCGCTGCACCCAGACCATACCCCATGGTACCAAGCCCACCGGAAGTCAGTAATGTACGCGGTTTAGAGAATTTATAATACTGTGCCGCCCACATCTGGTGCTGTCCGACCTCTGTAACGATGATGGCATCGCCCTTTGTCTGGCGGTAAATCTCTTCCATGACAAATGGTCCGGACAATCCTTCTTTTTCATAAGTTAACGGATATTTATCCTTGAATTCACTAATCTGCTGCATCCACTCTGTGTGCGCCTGCTGCTCTAACAGATGGTTCACACGTTTCAGGATTTCCTTGATATCTCCGATCACGCTGGCATCCGTCTGGATGTTTTTATTGATCTCAGCCGGATCTACATCAAACTGCAGAATCTTTGCATTGCTTGCAAAACGTTTTGCGTCACCGATGACACGGTCGCTGAAACGAACGCCAACTGCGATGAGCAGATCACATTCGCTCACACCGTAATTGGAAGCTTTGGTACCATGCATACCAAGCATTCCGCTGTATCGGTCATTGGTTCCGTCAAATGCGCCTTTTCCCATCAGGGAATCGCATACCGGCGCATCTACCAGATCTGCAAATTTCGCAAGTTCTTCGCTGGCTCCGGAAATGACTGCGCCGCCACCCACAAAGATGTACGGCTTTTTCGCTTCACGAATCATGGCTGCGGCCTGATCCAGATCTACTTCTGTCATTTTGTCGATTTTACGCGCTACCGGAGGAATCTGCTGAAACTCAAATTCTGTTGTAGCTGCAGTAACATCTTTTGGAATATCTACCAGCACAGGTCCCGGACGCCCGGTCTGGGCAATCCGGAAAGCACGGCGGATCACATCAGCCAGTTTATTGACATCTTTTACAATAAAATTATGCTTTGTGATCGGTGTCGTGATACCTGCGATATCAATCTCCTGAAAGCTGTCTTTTCCAAGCAGCGACACACCTACGTTACAGGTGATCGCCACTACCGGAACAGAATCCATGTAAGCGGTTGCGATACCGGTTACCAAGTTGGTTGCACCCGGTCCGGAAGTAGCCAGACACACACCAACTTTTCCGGTGGAGCGGGCATATCCATCCGCTGCATGGGAAGCTCCCTGTTCATGGGACGTAAGCACATGGTGAATTTCATCGCTGTGTTTATACAGTTCATCGTAAACGTTCAAAATTGCTCCGCCCGGATAACCAAATACAGTATCCACGCCCTGCTCCTTCAAACATTCGATAACAATCTGTGATCCTGTCAACTGCATATGCTTTTGTTCCTCTTTTCTATCTAATCTTACTTATTTTGTTTTCAGAATAGCACCTGTGTTTCCAGATGTAACCATGGAAGCATAACGTGCCAGATATCCTGTTGTGATCTTTGGCTCACGTGGCTGCCATTTTGCTTTTCTTGATGCCATCTCTTCCTCAGAGATATCTACATTCAGAGTATTCTCCGGAATATTGATCTTGATGATATCGCCTTCCTCTACGAATGCGATCGGACCGCCAACTGCTGCTTCTGGTGATACGTGTCCGATGGAAGCGCCTCTGGAAGCTCCGGAGAAACGTCCGTCTGTGATCAAGGCTACGGAAGAACCAAGTCCCATACCTGCGATGGCAGATGTCGGGTTCAGCATCTCACGCATACCCGGTCCGCCTTTCGGTCCCTCGTAACGGATAACAACAACGTCACCCTCTACAATCTTGCCGCCTTTGATTGCTGCGATAGCATCTTCCTCACAGTCAAATACTCTTGCCGGTCCTTCATGTACCATCATTTCCGGTACAACTGCGGAACGTTTTACAACTGCGGAATCCGGTGCAAGGTTACCTTTCAGTACGGCGATTCCGCCTGTCTTGCTGTACGGATTCTCAACCGGACGGATAACTTCCGGATTTTTATTTACAACACCCTGAATATTTTCAGCGATTGTCTTTCCTGTAACTGTCATGCAGTTTGTATCCAGCAGACCGATTTTGTTTAACTCGGACATAACTGCAGATACACCGCCTGCCTCGTTTAAGTCCTCCATGTATGTAGGGCCTGCCGGTGCAAGGTGGCAAAGGTTTGGTGTCTTCTCGCTCAGTGCGTTTGCGACATCAAGGTCGATATCCACACCAGCCTCATGTGCGATAGCAGGAAGGTGAAGCATGGAGTTTGTGGAACATCCAAGTGCCATATCCATAGTTAAAGCGTTCATGAATGCTGCTTTTGTCATGATATCACGCGGACGGATATCTTTCTTTAACAGTTCCATAACTGCCATACCTGCGTGTTTTGCAAGTTTAATTCTCTCAGAATATACAGCCGGGATCGTTCCGTTTCCAGGAAGTCCCATACCGATGGCCTCTGTCAGACAGTTCATGGAGTTTGCTGTATACATACCGGAACAGGATCCACAGGTCGGGCATACTTTTTCTTCGTACTCGCGAACCTCTTCCTCTGTCATAGTACCAGCTGCGTAGGAACCAACTGCCTCAAACATGGAAGAAAGACTTCTCTTTTTACCATGGATATGTCCAGCCAGCATCGGGCCACCGCTTACGAATACAGTCGGGATGTTCAGTCTGGCTGCTGCCATCAGAAGTCCCGGTACGTTTTTATCACAGTTCGGAACCATAACCAGTGCGTCGAACTGATGTGCCATTGCCATACACTCTGTGGAATCTGCGATCAGATCACGGGTAACCAGAGAGTATTTCATTCCTGTATGTCCCATTGCAATACCATCACAAACTGCGATTGCCGGGAACACGATCGGTGTTCCGCCTGCCATTGCAACGCCCATTTTTACAGCTTCTACGATTTTATCCAGATTCATATGACCCGGTACGATCTCATTATAGGAACTTACGATACCTACTAACGGTCTGTCTAATTCTTCCTTGGTATAACCAAGTGCATTAAATAAAGATCTGTGAGGTGCCTGCTGCATCCCTTTTGTAACATTGTCACTTCTCATTTTTTACATACTCCTTTTTTATATTCTCTCGCAGATCAGGTCACCCATACGACTTGTTCCAACCTGTTCTACGGCAGATTTTTTATCTTCTTCCTGCGGCATGATATCAGTGGTACGATATCCGTCTTTTAATACCTGTTTTACCGCATTTTCCACTGCGTCTGCTTCTTTGTCCAGATCAAAGGAATAACGAAGCATCATTGCTGCGGATAAAATAGTAGCGATCGGGTTTGCAATGCCCTGTCCTGCGATATCCGGTGCGGATCCGCCACTTGGCTCATACAGACCGAATTTTGTATCATTCAGGCTTGCGCTGGAAAGCATACCGATGGAACCGGTTACCATACTTGCCTCATCGGAAAGAATGTCACCAAACATATTCTCTGTCAGAATAACGTCAAACTGTTTCGGATCTTTTACCAGCTGCATTGCACAGTTGTCTACTAACATATGTTCATAAGTGACTTCCGGATAATCCTTTGCTACCTCCTCTACGATCTTTCTCCAGAGTCTGGAAGAATCCAGTACGTTTGCCTTATCAACGCTTGTTACTTTTTTGCGGCGCTTCATGGCAATATCAAAACCTTTGATGGCGATTCTGCGAATCTCATTCTCGGTATATGTAAGGGTATCTACCGCTGTCACAACACCGTCTACCTCGCTGGTCTTGCGAGCTCCAAAGTAAAGTCCTCCGGTCAGCTCACGCATGATCATCATATCGAAACCTGTGTCGATGATGTCATCACGTAACGGGCATGCCTCTTTTAATTCCTCATAAAGATAAGCCGGTCTTAAGTTTGCAAATAAGTTCAGAGACTTACGTAATTTCAGTAATCCGGCTTCCGGGCGTTTCTCCGGTGGAAGTTTATACCACGGGGAAGTACTTGTATTTCCGCCAATGGATCCCATTAAAACTGCATCAGAATGCAGGGCCTGCTCAATGGCATGGTCAGTCAGCGGCTCTCCGGTCGCATCAATGGAGCATCCTCCCATTAAAATATCTTCGTACTCAAACTCATGTCCGAATTTGTCAGCCACACAGTTTAATACTTTCTGTGCCTCGGCTACAACCTCAGGACCAATGCCGTCTCCGGCAATGACTCCAACCTGGTATTTCATTCTCTTTCTCCTCTCAAAAACAATATACAAAAGAAGGGCAGTGATATCAATTGATATCCATGCCCCGCCCTCCTTTGTCTGATCTTTGCTTTGTTCAGTTTACTCTTCTACTGCGTCTTCAGCTTTTTCGATCTGTGCGATTGCAGAGCGCTGCATCGGAATACGGCAGTTTTTGTTGTTGCCGAACTCTACGATAACGGTATCGTCAGTGATATCGATCAGTGTACCATAAAAGCCGCTGCTTGTAAGAACAGTATCGCCAACTGACATTTTGGACATCATTTCATTTCTTCTTGCCTGCTCTTTTTTCTGCGGTCTCAGCATAAAAACAAATACAAATACAAGTAAAACAACAATCCAGATGATTGTTCCCATCATACCTATTCCTGTACTGGATGATAATACGTTCATTTGATTTCCTCCTATTTTTCGATACTATTAAACATTCTACACAAAATATAGCTTTTCTTCAAGCCATTTCGCATATTTTTTATTTTTTTCAGTTCACTCATCACATATATTCCGTCAATGATCATGCTCGCATGAGGAATTAATGGGATATATAGTGATGAAGAGAGCGCCGTTTTATGAGCAAAAATAGTAGTGTAACTACGGTGAAGCCCGGTACGGGCGTTTTGCGAATGGCGCGGGTGAACTTTTTCTTACTCTCCATGTTCCATGCGGTACAGTTTCTCAGCCTTGTAATTCTGATAATTTCCTGCATCGATGGCATCACGGATTTCTTCCATCATTGTGTTATAGAAATACAAGTTATGCAGTACGCACAGACGCATGCCAAGCATTTCCTTTGCTTTCAGCAGATGACGGATATAAGCTCTGCTGTATGTGCGGCAGGCCGGACACTGACATCCCTCTTCGATCGGGCGCATATCACGCTCAAATTTCTGGTTAAACAGGTTCAGTTTGCCAAAATTGGTGTAAACATGTCCATGACGACCATTTCGGCTCGGATATACACAGTCAAAGAAATCCACACCACGGTCTACGGCCTCCAAAATATTTGCCGGGGTCCCAACTCCCATCAGATAAGTCGGTTTGTCCTCCGGAAGATGCGGAACTGTCACATCCAGAATGTGATACATCTCCTCATGACTCTCGCCAACCGCAAGTCCGCCAACCGCATATCCGTCCAGGTCCATCTCACTGATACGCTTTGCATGATCGATACGGATATCATCGAAAATAGCGCCCTGATTGATACCAAAAAGCATCTGATTTTTATTGATGGTATCTTCCAGGCTGTTCAGACGTTGCATCTCTTTCTTGCAACGCTCCAGCCAGCGTGTGGTACGGTCTACAGACGGCTGTACATAATTTCTGTCCGCCAGCGCCGGTGGGCACTCATCAAAGGCCATGGCAATGGTAGATCCCAGATTGGACTGGATCTGCATACTCTCCTCCGGTCCCATAAAAATCTTGCGACCGTCTACATGGGAATGGAAACGTACGCCTTCCTCTTTGATCTTTCGCAGTCCGGACAGAGAAAACACCTGAAATCCGCCGGAATCCGTCAGGATCGGTTTGTCCCATACCATAAATTTATGCAGGCCGCCAAGGTCTTTGATCAGCTTATCGCCCGGACGGACATGCAGATGATAGGTATTGGATAACTGCACCTGCGTCTTGATCTGCTGCAGATCATCTGTGGATACCGCACCTTTGATCGCTGCTGCTGTTCCGACATTCATAAATACCGGTGTCTGGATGGTTCCATGCACCGTTGTCACTTCGGCACGCTTCGCGCGTCCATCTTTTTTCAATAATTTATACATAAAAAGTTCCTTTCCTTTTTCATTGCGCTGTTTATAACTTTATCATATAATAAGGTATGTGTCAAAAATAATAAACATTGATTTTTATACCAGAGGAGGAAACATTATGGCTGGTTCAAATACAGGAACTATTTTTCAGATCACCACATGGGGAGAATCCCATGGAAAAGGGGTCGGTGTCGTAGTAGACGGCTGCCCGAGCGGGCTTCCGCTGTCCGAAGAAGATATTCAGATCTATCTCAACCGTAGAAAACCGGGACAGTCCAAATATACCACCCCGCGTACCGAAGCAGACCAAGTGGAAATTTTGTCCGGGGTCTTTGAAGGGCGTACTACAGGCACTCCGATCTCCATGATCGTCAGAAACGAAAATCAGCACTCCAAAGACTACAGCGACATTGCCCGCTGTTATCGCCCGGGACACGCCGATTACTGTTTTGATGCAAAATACGGCTTCCGCGATTACCGCGGCGGTGGACGTTCTTCCGCCCGTGAAACCATCGGACGTGTTGCTGCAGGCGCCATTGCCGCAAAAATGTTAAAAGAAATGGGAATCTCCATTCTTACTTATACAAAAGCAATAGGTCCGGTCTCCATTGACCCAAGTCGCTTTGACGCTGCACAGATCAGCCAGAATCCGGTTGCTATGCCGGATGCACAGGCTGCAAAAGAAGCACAGGCCTTTCTGGATCAGTGCATCGAAGCCCAGGATTCTTCCGGTGGCATTATCGAATGCGTAATTAATGGTGTTCCTGCCGGTATCGGTGATCCGGTGTTTGACAAACTGGATGCAAGTCTGGCAAAAGCCATTTTTTCCATCGGTGCGGTCAAAGGTTTTGAAATCGGGGATGGCTTTGCTGCCGCTACTGCCCGTGGTTCCGAAAATAACGATTCCTTTGTGCCTCAGGAAAATGGCCCTCTGACCAAAGCAACCAATCACGCCGGCGGTATCTTGGGCGGTATCAGCGACGGTTCTCCGATTGTGTTCCGTGCTGCTGTAAAACCAACACCATCCATCGCGCAGTTACAGCATACGGCAAATGCTGACGGTGAAGCTGTCGATATCAGTATCCGTGGACGTCACGATCCGGTGGTTGTGCCAAGAGCCGTTGTTGTGGTGGAAGCCATGGCTGCTATCACTATTTTGGATCTGATGCTTCGGAATACAACTGCAAAACTTGATAATCTGAAAAAAATATACGAATAAAAATTTTATAGATTTATTTATGAATCTCTGTACACATAAAAAGACTGCCATCAAAACCATTTCGGTTCCGGTGACAGTCTTTTTTACTATTATACTTGTAATTATTATGCACGTTGTTATTCAGCCCATCTCAATTTCGCTACGCTCCATTTCGATGTCGTTTCTCGCCAAAGAAATTCATAAAAATATATTCATTCATGCCAGCATGATTCATATATTTTTCAGAATTGCCTTGGCTCTGAATAATTACAATTTGTGAATAAAAATGCAGTTCGGCTGTTCGATCTTGATCGGTTTGGAATCCTGCAGGAAATAACGGTCCTCATAATTCATGTTGTAAGTAAACATCTCATTTGTCTCATGACTGAGGATAATAAAATGCTTATTGTCCGGCATAACCGCCAGTGCCTTCGGATAATCTCCACTGGTCTTGCAGTGGAAAAACGGTGTAAGTACACCGGTTTCTTTGTCTACATCATAAATGATAACCGTGTTAATACCTGCATTGGTTACAAACAGGTGATTTCCATCCGGTGAAAACTCAATTCCGGATGCAGCTGCACGCTGTTTTTCACCCGGTTCAATAGTACTGATACGCTGAATCAGTTTAAACGGATCCACGTCATCCCCCCGTGTACCAACCTCATATACTTCCACAACATTATCAATTTCACATAATACATACGCAAATTTATGCTGACGGTCATAACGAAGCATTTTCGGACCACTGTCCAGCTCGCAACGAAGGATATCTTCCAGTTCCAGTTTATCATGTTCTCTGTCAATCCGGTAAATTTTCACCTGATCCAGACCACTGTCTACTGCGCAGACACACTGCTGATCCGGTGTCACCTTTACGCAGGTAACATGCGGCATAGAGCTGCGGTCTGTAATATTGACACCAATGCCTTTATGGAAAATTCCATCTGCAATCTCACCGATGGAACCATCCTCATTCAGATTCATCATGGTAATACGTCCGTCATGGTAGCCTGCCACAAACAGGTAACGATCCTGCTCATCCACTTCCAGATAACATCCTCTCATGCCACCTGTCCACACAGAATTGATCGGTTCCAGATCTCCATCTTCCAGAATACGGAAAGACTGTACACCTTCATCTGCAATAGAATAAAGAAACTTTCCGCTGGTAGAAACGATCAGATCAGATGGATTGTTAATCGGAACCACCTTGCGTTCTGTCATTTTTCCTTTCTCGGCATCCACATCAAAAATATGGATTCCCACACTGCTTCCGTGTGTGTAAGTGCCGACATATGCCACATAACGATCTTTTGCCATGACTATTCCTCCTCTTTCCTACGCAATATGTCATAAAGTTCTGCTGCATGGTTGTCCTGCTCCGAAACCTCTGCCCCGGAAAGGGCACCATTTTCTGCCGCTGCAAGTTCGATATATAAAACCTGCTTCGGATGCGGCGCAGATTGCATCTCCTGCCCTTCTTCGTCCACGATTTTGCGAACGACTACCGGAATGTTTCTTCCATCCGGCTTCATAATTTCAATCTGTTCCCCTACAGAAAATTTATTGCGCTGTTCGATACGGTATAATCCGTCTGCAGTGCATTCCCCTATAATGCCCAGATAGGTGTACTCTTTTACATAAGTATTGTTATCATAAATCTGAGCGCTTTCATCCGGTTTTCCGAAGAAAAATCCGGTTGTAAACTGACGATACGTACAATTGGAAATCTGATCCAGATACCAGTCCATATTTTTCCGGTATAATTCCGGAGACTCCAGATAATCATCAATTGCCTTACGATATGTACGGGCTACAGTAGCCACATACAACGCGGTCTTCATACGGCCTTCAATCTTGAAACTGTCAATCCCACTGTCGATCAGCTCCGGGATATGCTCGATCATGCACAAATCCTTGGAGTTGAAAATATAGGTACCGCGTTCATTCTCATAAACAGGCATATATTCTCCCGGTCTGGTCTCTTCCACAATGGCATATTTCCATCGGCATGGGTGGGTACAGGCCCCACGGTTTGCATCACGGCCGGTAAAATAATTGGACAGCAGGCAGCGTCCGGAATAGGAAATGCACATAGCGCCATGGATAAATGTCTCCATCTCCAGATCCGCCGGTGCTTTCTCCCTGATTTCCTTTAACTCTGCCATAGACAGTTCTCTGGCGGTTACCACACGGCGTGCGCCAAGCTGATGCCAGAACTGATAAGTTCCATAATTTGTATTGTTTGCCTGGGTACTGATATGGATATCAATCTCCGGACATACTTCTCTGGCGATCATAAAGACACCCGGATCTGAAATGATCAGTGCATCCGGTTTGATCTCTTTTAATTCTTCAAAATAAGCCCTCACTCCGCTCAGATCGCCATTATGAGCCAGAATATTTGCTGTAATATATACTTTTACATCATGAGCATGTGCAAACGCGATTCCTTCCCGAATCTCCTCCATGGAAAAGTTTTTCGCTTTGGCTCTCAGTCCAAAAGCTTCTCCACCGATATATACTGCATCCGCACCAAACACAACCGCTGTTTTTAATACTTCCAGACTGCTTGCCGGAATTAATAATTCTGGATGTTTCATGAAATGCTCCTTACTCTTTTTCCTGTTGTTCTTTCTTTACACTGACAGTCACACCGTCCCCAACCGGCAGTACTGCCGTAGTCAGGTTCTCGTTATGGGTCAGTTCATACAGATACTCCCGCATTCTCTTGTGGATCGTGCGGTTTCTTCTGGTCACTGCATAATGGGACTCTATGATGTCTCCGTCCTGCAGTACATTATCTGACACAAGAATACCACCCTCTGCCAGTAAACGCAAGACATCGTCAAAGAAATGGATGTACTGCCCCTTGGCGGCATCCATAAAAATAAAATCATATGGTTCCTGCAATGTCTTTAACACTTCTGCGGCATCCCCCTCCAGCAGTGTGATCATCTGATCCCGTCCTGCTTTTGCAAAATTCTCTTTTGCGATGGGAATGCGCTTTTCATAATTTTCTATCGTAGTGATCTCACAGTCCACCGGATTATATTCCGCCATCAGTAATGCCGAAAATCCGACTGCCGTGCCTACTTCCAGTATCCGCACCGGGCGCTTCATCGCCAGCAGTAATTTTAACAGGCTCTGCATTTCCCGGCGGATAATCGGTACATAATCTGCTTTTGCTGTTTTTTCCAATTCTTCCAGAAACGGTGTATTTCCCGTATTCAGAGAATTGATATATGTCACAAATCTTTCATCAACAATCATAGTCTAACCTGTACCAGTATCTTATTCTTCATACAGAATCACTTCAAAATCCAGACATCCAAGCAGTTCCTTATTGATCTGCTGAATGATACGGCAGACTGCAACTTCCGCTGCCAGGTATTCTCCTAAAAGCGGATCTTTGTATACATCTGCATATTCCTGCTCCAGACGGTCCGCTTCTGTAAACAGATCAATCTGATCTTTGCTGTTCTGTAAAAAATAATTTTTTCTTCGAAATTCATGAAGTCTGTGCTCTTTTTCCGGATAGTGATGCACTTCCTCCCGGATCTTCTGATACCGGCAGAAAGCGTCACTATTCTGCAGCGCAAGCTTCAGTTCCTCGATGCTTGTATTTAAATCCATTTTCTCTTACACTTCCATGATAATCGGAATGATCATCGGACGACGTTTTGTCTTTTTCCATACAAATTCGCCCAGTGAATCTTTGATCTCTGTCTTGATCTTGCCCCAGTCTGTGATACCGCGGTCAGTCAGATCCGTCACATGCTCATTCAAAAGATGCTGTGCCTCATCCATCAGGCTCTCAGATCCACGCACGTAAACAAATCCACGGGATACGATATCCGGTCCTGCCAAAAGCTGTCCGGAGCCGCCCTGCAGCGTCAGAACAACGATGATAATACCATCTTCTGCCAGATGCTGACGATCACGCATAACGATATTTCCGACATCTCCGACACCAAGTCCGTCGACAAATACAGAACCAGCCGGTACTTTGCCAACTACTTCTGCGCCGTCTTCATCGATTTCCAGCACATCGCCGGATGAGATCATCAGAATGTGTTCTTTATCCATGCCAAGTTCTGCTGCCACACCAGCCTGTGCTTTACGGTGTTTGAACTCACCATGTACCGGAATCGCGTATTTCGGATGAAGCAGGGAATAGATCAGTTTAATTTCTTCCTGGCATGCATGTCCGGATACGTGAGTATCCTGGAAAATAACCTCTGCGCTCTGACGGTACAGATCATTGATGATCTTGGAAACCGCTTTTTCATTTCCCGGGATCGGGTTGGAGCTGAATACGATCAGATCGTTTGGCTGGATCTTCACTTTACGGTGAATACCGTTTGCCATACGGGACAGTGCGGCCAGCGGCTCGCCCTGACTTCCTGTTGTGATCAGAACTGTTTTTTCATCCGGATAATTTTTCAGCTGGTCCACTTCGATCAGTGTATTGTCCGGAATGTTCAGATAACCAAGTTCGGATGCAATGGAAATGATATTGACCATGCTTCGGCCTTCTACCACTACCTTACGTCCAAATTTATATGCGGTATTGATGATCTGCTGCACACGATCCACATTGGATGCAAAGGTTGCAACAATGATTCTCTGATGTGTATGATCACTGAAAATACTCTCGAATGTTTTTCCGACCTTTCGCTCTGTCATGGTAAATCCAGGGCGTTCTGCATTGGTACTGTCGCACATCAGCGCAAGTACGCCTTTTTTACCGATCTCACCAAAACGCTGCAGATCAATGGCATCTCCGTAAACCGGTGTGTAATCTACTTTAAAGTCGCCGGTGTGTACCACGGTTCCTGCCGGAGAGTAGATGGCCAGTGCTGCCGCATCCTGAATACTGTGGTTTGTCTTGATAAACTCCACACGGAAGCATCCAAGGTTGATATGCTGTCCGTATTTTACCACTTTACGTTTTACTTTATTGAGCATATTATGCTCGCCAAGCTTGTGATCGATAATGCCGATGGTCAGCTTTGTCGCATAAATCGGCACATTGATCTCACGCAGCACATAAGGAAGTGCTCCGATATGATCCTCATGACCGTGAGTGATAAAAAATCCCTTTACACGATCAATGTTGTCTTTTAAATATGTGATATCCGGTATACATAAATCAATACCGTACATATCATCTTCCGGGAATGCCAGACCGCAATCCACCACAATAATACTGTCTTCATATTCAAAGGCAGTAATATTCATTCCGATGGCTTCCAGTCCGCCAAGGGGAATGATCTTTAATTTAGATTTTTTTGTATTTGCCAAAAAATCGCACCTCCTGTTTTATTTCCGTTCACAATTTCATTTCTTACATTTCGATATCAACATCGTCCAGCATCTCAGCAAAAACTTTGGAGATGGCATTTAACTCCACATCGTCCTCCACCATTGCATAGATGACATCTTCGTCCTCTGTCTGTACTTCCTTCAAAATATATGCAACAGAATCCTCCTCTTCTTCCTCAGCCGCAAGCAGATAAGTCGTTCCGTTGATACATGTCTGTTCTAAAAGGTACAATTCAAGATTTTCCTGATTCTCCGGATCTGTAAAAATAATTTTGTCCATCGCACTTCTACCCTTCCGTGTGCTGTCTGCTCTGATAATCCAGATATCCCTGTAATATAAAAATGGCAGCCAGTTCATCCACATATTCTTTTCTGTTCTCTCTGCGGATTCCGACCTGCATCATAGTACGGTCTGCTTCTACGGTGGTCAGTCGTTCATCCCAGAGCACTACCTCAAGTCCGGTACGCTTCTCCAGCATCTCCTTAAACTCAAGTGTCTTCTCACATCGTTCGCCTTCTGTGTTGTTCATATTTTTCGGAAAACCAAGTACGATCTTTCCTACTTCATATTCCTCTTTCAGTTCATTGATCCGTGCCAGTGTCTGGCGCAGCTTTCCCGGTGCCTTCCGCCGCACAATCTCAATTCCCTGGGCAGTCAAAAACAAGGGGTCACTGATTGCAACCCCAACCGTCTTTGAACCGAAATCAAGTCCCATGATTCTCATACGTTTGTCCTAATCCCATCCATGCTTTGCAACGTAATCTTTCAGAACTTCTTCTACTAGCTCATCACGTTCCACTTTCATGATCAGACTGCGGGCATTTTTATAACTTGTAATATATGTCGGATCTCCGGACATAATGTATCCCACGATCTGATTGATCGGATTGTATCCTTTCTCTGCCATCGCTTTGTATACGATTTCCAGAACATCACCGATTTTTAATTCCGGTGCTTTTTCTACTTTAAAATATTGTGTACTGCTTAAGTCCTGCATAACTTGTACCTCTGTCGTTAAAATATATCAATATTTATTCTAATATAAATAAGGGAAAAATTCAACCGTCATTATCCGGTTCGTCAGGTTTTCCTCCGTCGGCACCCATACTTTGACATATTCCGGTGTCAGTCCTTCAAAATAGCGCACGCCGTCCACTTCTACCAGTTCTTCAAATAATACAGACACTTCTTTTCCTTCATAATACTGAATAAATTCTTTTTTCTGTTTTTCTGCCAGCTCCATCAGGATTCCACTGCGCTCTGCTTTGACAGATTCCTGAATCTGATCTAGCATGGATGCAGCAACCGTTCCGTTTCGTTTGGAATATTTAAACACATGCACCTCGTAAAAATCTACTTTTTTCACAAAAGCACAGGTCTCTTCAAACTCTTCCTGAGTCTCCCCCGGGAATCCCACGATAATATCTGTGGTGATCGCCGGATGCTCATAATACTGACGCAGCAGATCGCATTTTTCCAGATATTCTTCCGGTGTGTATCTGCGGTTCATCCGTTTTAAGACAGTACCGCTTCCGCTCTGCAGGGACAGATGGAAATGCGGACATACCTTCGGCAATTTCACCAGTGCCTGAACAAAACTTTCTGTGATAATGCCCGGCTCCAGAGATCCAAGACGGATACGCTCGATGCCATCAATCTCATGCAATGTCTGAATCAGTTCCAACAGGCTGCTGTCGCAGTCAATGCCATAAGAACTCAGATGAATTCCGGTCAGCACCAGCTCCTGAAAACCGTTTTCTGCCAGTCTGCGGGCTTCCACTGCAACATCCTCCAGTTTTCGGCTTCTGACTCTGCCACGGGCATACGGAATGATACAGTAGCTGCAAAACTGATTACAGCCGTCCTGCACTTTCAAAAATGCACGGGTATGTTCTGACGGGTGAATCACCGTCAGTTCTTCATATTCCTGTTTTGTATGATTAATATCCAGCACGCCTTCCTGCTCTACGCCGTGATCTGCCTCATAAGCTGCCAGCATAGCAAGAAGATCCTGCTTTTTATTATTTCCAATAATAATATCAATGGCTACATCTGCTTTCGCCTGCTCTGTGGAAGTCTGCACATAACAGCCTGCTGCCACAACGATCGCATCCGGATTCATCTTCTTTGCTTTATGGATCATCTGTCTGGATTTGCGATCCGCAATATTCGTCACAGAACATGTATTGATAATATACACATCCGCTCTGTCATGGAACGGCACGATCTCATATCCTGCCTGCTCCAACATCTGCTGCATTGCCTCTGTCTCATATGAATTTACTTTACATCCAAGGCTGTGTAATGCCGCTTTTTTCATTGTTTCAACTCCTATATTGTGTTGCGTATGCCCGAAATCAATTTTGGTAAGTCAGGTAAAGCGGACATTCGCAATCCACTTTCGCTACTTGCTCATGAACGCAGTCGCTTTGCTTCTTCTGCGTTCAAATATTTCGGGCGTACATTATTGACTTTTTCATAATTTGAAGTTACTATTGAATAAGATAAAATATATATTTTTCAGGAGGGCTGGTAAAATGAAAACAGTACAGATTTCTTTAAATTCCATCGATAAGGTAAAAAGCTTTGTCAATGCAATTACTCAGTTCAATTTTGATTTTGATCTGATTTCCGGAAGATACGTCATCGACGCAAAATCCATCATGGGTATCTTCAGTCTGGATCTGTCCAA